>DASSSM010000580.1:0-3113 GCA_035708425.1 Pseudolabrys sp. | reverse complement strand
GGCTGCAAGAACGACGCGTTCATAGTCGAGGCCGGACATCAGGACATTGACGCCGTTGCCGACCGCACCCAGCACGTTTTCCTCCGGCACCTCGCAGTCGGTGAACACCAGCTCGCTGGTGTCGGAGCCACGCATGCCGAGCTTGTCGAGCTTCTGCGCGGGGGCGAAGCCCTTGAAGCCTTTTTCAACGATGAACGCGGTGATGCCGCGCGCGCCGGCGGTGCGGTCGGTCTTGGCATAGATCACCAACGTATCCGCCACCGGCCCGTTGGTGATCCACATCTTGGAGCCATTGAGCACGTACCGGTCGCCTTTTTTGTCGGCGCGCGTGCGCATCGACACGACGTCGGAGCCCGCCCCCGGCTCCGACATCGCCAGGGCGCCGACATGCTCGCCCGAAATAAGTTTCGGCAGGTATTTGCGCTTTTGCTGCTCACTGCCGTTGCGCCGGAGCTGGTTGACGCAAAGATTGGAATGGGCGCCGTATGACAGCCCAACGGCGGCGCTGGCGCGCGAGATTTCCTCCATCGCCACGCAATGCTCGAGATAGCCGAGACCGGCGCCTCCGTATTCTTCCTCAACCGTTATGCCATGAAGGCCGAGCGCTCCCATTTCCGGCCACAGGTCACGGGGAAAAACATTGTCGCGGTCGATCGCTTCTGCGCGCGGCGCGATACGATCCTGCGCGAAGCCGTTCACGGATTTCCGCAGCATGTCGACGTCGGAGCCAAGCCCGAAATCAAAACCTGCCCATGCGTTGGGAATCATGCGCCGCCTCCGCTCGCGCGCCTGAACTGGCGCCGTTGGCGACTTTATAAGCTGTTCGTCACGCTGTCAGCGCCTCGCCCGACGCCGGTCTGGGCGTGCCGTCCTGCCGGGCCTTTTCCAGGAGCGCATCGATCTCGCGCGCCGGCGCAGGCCTGGCAAAGAGGAAGCCCTGCATCTCGTCGCAGCCGGCAAGCCGCAGCAGAACGCGTTGGTGCTCGGTCTCGACGCCCTCGACAAGCACTGACAGACCAAGCGCGCGGCCAAGCGCCACCATCGCCTGGATGATCACGCCGCCATTGGAGGAGCGGCCGAGCGCGGCCACGAAGCTCTGGTCGATCTTGATCTTGTCGAGCGGAAACCGCTGCAGGTAACCGAGATTGGAATAACCGGACCCGAAATCATCAAGCGCGACACGCACGCCCAGCTCGTGCAGACCCTTGATGCGCTTGACCATCTCGTCAGGGTTGTCGATGAGCACACCTTCGGTAATTTCCAGCACCAGCCTCCCCGGCGACACGCCGCTTTCGGCCAGCGCCGAACGCACCAGATCCACGATCGTGCCGTCGCGGACCTGCAGCGGCGACAGGTTCACCGCAATGTAAAGATCCTCGGGCCATCGCTTGGCCTCGTGCAATGCGCGGCGCAGAACGAACGCGCCGATCGTGCCCATCAATCCCATCTGCTCGGCGACCGGAATGAACGTCGCCGGCGGGATCGAGCCGCGCATTGCGTGGTTCCAGCGCAGCAAAGCCTCGACCCCGACCATGCGCCCGCCTTGCGACGACACGATCGGCTGATAGTGCAGATCGAGATCGTTTGCACTGATTGCCCGCGGGAGCTCGCGGTGGATGAATTTCTGATCGGTGGAAACCGTATCAATGGCAACATCGAATGCGACGACCGCGCCAGGCCCTCGTTTCGCTGCGGCACGCAACGCAAGGTCGGCGCGGCGCGTCAGCTCACCGCGGGTCGCAGCGTGACGCGGCGCCTGCGCAAACCCCGCATGTGCACTCACGCGCACGACCGTGTCGGCCCAATGGGGACGCGCGATGACGTCGATGGCGGTGCGAATAACGGCCCCTGCGTCGGCATCGTGGGCCGCGGTCATCGCAATCGCGAACTTATCGCCGGCAATACGCCCGCACGTCACGCCCGCGGGCAGCGCCTCAGTTATTCGCCTGGCGACCGCAACGATGAGTTCATCGCTGCCAAGAACGCCGTGCGTTGCGGTGACATCATCCATGCCATCGAGTTCGATCAGCGCAAAGGTCGTGCATTCATCGTCGGCGCGCTCTGCGAGGGAAAGATCCAGGAGTTCCAACATCTTTGCGTGATTGGGCAACCCGGTCAGCCTATCTTCATCGGCGGCGCGCGCGGCCTCCACCTCGCTCGCCGCAAGCTCCCGTTGCGCCCGCTTGAGTTGCCAAAGCGACAACGCGGCAAAGCCGAATATGACGACGGCGACGGCTGCGAAGAACGCCGCCAGGCGCCACATGACCTGAGTCATCGGACGGCTTTTGTCCCACGTAAAAAATCCGGTAATGCGGCCGGCGGAATCGATCACCGGTTGCGTTTCACGGTCGCGCGCGGCGTTGCTCTCGAATTTGAGGTTTTTCAGACCGGGAATCTGCTCTGCCATCCGCAACACGCGCGGATCAATTGCCGCCGAACGATCAAGCGTCGGGCGGAATTCTGCAATGGCGCTGCGCAATGCCGCGTGCTGGCCGAGCGACAGTCGCTCGTCGTTGTGGCGCGCCAAACCGAAACCGACGGCGGCGATCACGAACATGCCCGCAACGGCGACAAACGAAAGCACGCCGATCAGCCGCGAAGCCGAAAGGATCCACTTTGCGGGCGTCGCCCGCGTGAACTCCAGTGACGGCGTATCGGGACGTTTCGTCCAGGCCGGCAGCCAGCCGCGGGGGCGCGAGCCCGCTGGTTCAGCATTGGTTTCGTGCACCGGGAGCGCTCCCAGCCTGCGATGCGGCGTGGGGTATAGGGTTACGGTGTGCCCTTTAAACGTTGGTCAGCAAACAAGGTGAACAAGGTGTAACCGGGACTCAAAACCCCTCACCTGAGGCCAAACCAAAGCGTGGCAATGCCGAGAAACGAGAAGAAGCCGACGACGTCCGTCACCGTGGTGACAAAGGGGCTCGATGCCACTGCCGGATCGTATTTGAGCCGATTCAGCACAAGCGGAATGAGGATTCCGCCGAGCGCGGCGGCAACCAGATTGCAGATCATGGCGAGACCGATCACCAGCCCCAGGCCCGGCACCCTGAACCAGACATAAGCCGCCACCCCGGTGATGACGGCGAAGGCGATCCCGTTGAGAAGGCCGACCA
>DASSSM010000579.1:0-2059 GCA_035708425.1 Pseudolabrys sp. | reverse complement strand
ACGTCTCGCCTGAGCGTATGACAGTCTATCTTGGCCTCGATATCAACGGCGCGATCGGCTCGATCCTGCACGTCGCGGTGGTCGTGGTGATCCCCTTCACGATCCTTGGGCAGGTCCTGGCAAGAACTGGCGGAGCCGATTTTTTCGCGGATATTTCGATGGCAGCCATGGGCCGTTTTCGTGGTGGCGCGGCCAAAATCGCGGTGGTCGGGTCGGGGCTGTTCGGCATGATTTCCGGCAGCGCGGTGAGCAATGTGCTCGCGGTCGGCATCGTCACCATTCCGACGATGGTGCGCTCGGGCTTCACGCCCTACCGCGCGGCGGCAATCGAATCCGTCGGCTCGACCGGCGGGCAATTGATGCCGCCGGTGATGGGCGCCGCCGCCTTCATTATGGCCGAATTCCTGCAAGTGCCTTATGGCGCAGTTTGCGTCGCAGCCGCCATCCCGGCATTTCTGTACTACGCCTGTCTTTTCTTCCACGTCGATCTTGAAGCCGCCAAGCACAAGATCGGCGCCGCCAAGATCGCTGAAGCGCCCGCGGTGTCCAAAGTGCTTAAGTCCGGATGGCATTTCCTGGTCCCGATCGCTTTCCTCGTTTACGCGCTGATGTATCCGGACGTGACGATGCTCACTCCGGAAAAGGCCGCGCTCGTGTCGACCGCCATGCTCATGGTGCTGGCGATGATCTTCGGCTACCGCGGCAAGCGGTTGGGCATTCTCGGCATGCTGCGGGCGATCATGGACACAGGGCGTGTCTCGCTCGACATCATCCTGATCGGTGCCGCAGCCGGCATCATGGTCGGAATCCTGAGCATTTCAGGCCTCGCCTTCAGCATGACCGTCCAGTTGCTCACCCTCGCCGGCGGCAACGTGTTCCTGCTTTTGCTGCTCATCGCCGTGCTCGCCTTCATTCTCGGCATCGGGTTGCCGACAGTGAGCGTCTACATCCTCACCGCGACTTTGCTTGCCCCGGCACTGGTGAAGCTTGGTGTCACGCCGATGGCTGCGCACATGTTCGTCATGTACAACGGCATCCTATCGATGATTACGCCGCCGGTGGCCTTCGCAGCCTATGCCGCCGCCAATATAGCGCGCACCGACGGCTGGACCACCGGATGGATCGCCTGCGTGGTCGGCTGGAGCACATTCATCCTGCCATTCCTGTTCGTGCTGACGCCCAGTCTGTTGATGGACGGCACCTGGATCGAGATCGTGCTCAATTTCAGCCGCGTGCTCTTCGGCATCTGGCTTGGCACCATGGCCGCCGTTGGCTTTGCGCTGGCTCCGCTGGGACGCGGCGGGCGGACGATGTACGCAATCGTGGCGCTTGCGGTAGTGCTGCCGCCCGAAACGTTCGTCGGCGCGATCTTTGTCAATGCCGTAGGAATAACCGGGGCAATCGCCCTGCTTGTGTTCGACTGGATGCGCCGCAAGCAGGGCAAGACCGCCGAGGTCGTGGCGACACCCTACTAGACTTGCCGCCTAGTGGCCTTCGCGCCAGATGCCGAGCGCTTCCTGCGCCGGGCGGTCGGAGATCGAGAACAGCACCGCCTCCTCGCTGGCGTTGTGCTGGTAGCGCTTCCACGGCGGCACCACGAACACATCGTTGACGCCCCAGGAAAGCTCCTTGCCGTCGACGACTGTCGTGCCCTTGCCCTCTGCTACACAGAACACGGTGCCTTCGGTCGAGCGATAGGGCTCGCCTTTGAAGCCTTTCGGCAGCAACGCCAGGTTGGCGCCCATCGTCGGCAGGACTGGCCCACCGTTGATCGGGTTGGCGTAGCGCACACGCGCGCCGTGACGCTTGTCGATGTCGCCGGTCGATTTCAGCCGCTCCAGGATCGGCCGCATCTTGGCATAGGGATAATTGATTACCGGCGAGCGGTTGAGGTGAACCGGCGCGCCGTCCGGCAGCACGCCGGTGGCGTAGCGCTCGAACGAGTCGCCGTCCTCGTGATTCACGTTCTGCATCTTCTCGTCGAAGTGGTTCGCGAACGAGGCCTGGAAGTGGTTGATGGTCGGCATGTCGAGCACGTCGAGCCACATCACCGGCTCCT
>DASSSM010000578.1:0-2727 GCA_035708425.1 Pseudolabrys sp. | reverse complement strand
TCGCAGAACCCGACCGGATGTCGCCGAGCGTCGCTGCCGACACGTTCCGCGACCTTGACGAAGCGACAAGAACAAAGCTGCGTTCGTTGCCGAGCAATGATGCGATGCTCGCCGACGCCTTCCGCAAATCGCGCGTCGTGGTCGGCGAATCGGGCCTCCCCTTCGCAGTGGCAGAACCCGGCGGTGCCCAGCCGCCGATCGGCATAGCGACCATGGGCGGCGATGCGCGGCCCTTCCTGCTCAATTTCCCCGGTTTGCTGCGTAACGTGCCGGTCCTCGAGCAGGCGGCCAGCGGCCGTGGGCTTTTCACGATCCGCCCCGAACGTGACGGTATCGTCAGGCGGGTGCCGGTCGTGATGCAGGCGCAGGGCGCGATCATGCCGTCGCTGACACTGGAAATGCTGCGCGTCGTCAGCGGCAGCAACACGGTCCTCATCCGCTCGGACCACGCCGGAATACAGAGCGCGGCCGTGCCGGGCTTCGTGATTCCGACCGACCGCAACGGACAGCTCTGGATCCATTTCGCGCCGCACGACAAGACACGCTATGTGCCTGCCGTCGACGTGCTCGAAGGACGCGTGCCGGCCGATCGCGTGGCGCAGCGGCTGGTGCTGATCGGCACATCCGCGGTCGGCCTTCTCGACTCGAAAACGACACCGGTCGACCCCCTCATGCCGGGGGTCGAAGTCCATGCGCAGGTCCTCGAAAACATTCTGACAAACTCCGTTTTGTCTTCGCCAAACTATGCAATCGGCGTCGAGCTGTGCGCGGCACTTCTTCTCGGCATCATCATCATCTGGCTGGCGCCAACGTTAAATCCGCTCGTGCTGCTCCTGGTCGGGGCAACGATCGTCGCGATATCCATGGGCGCCTCCTGGTACTTCTACATACAGAACCGGCTGCTGTTCGATTTCACCTATCCGCTGCTGTCGAGCGTCCTCGTCTATCTCACGCTGATGTTCAGCAATTACATGAGCGAGGAAGCGCAGCGTCGCCGTATTCGATCAGCTTTTGGGCAGTATCTTTCGCCGGCGCTGGTCGAGCAGCTCGCGCAGTCACCCGACAAGCTCGTGCTTGGCGGCGAAGACCGCGAAATGAGCATCCTATTCAGCGACGTGCGCGGATTCACGACCATATCCGAGCTTTACAAGGACGACCCGCAGGGCCTGACGTCGCTGATGAACAGTTTCCTCACGCCGCTGACCAACGCCATCATCGAGCACAAAGGCACGATCGATAAGTATATGGGCGATGCCGTCATGGCGTTCTGGAATGCGCCGCTGGACGACGCCGACCATGAGATCAACGCCTGTGAGGCAGCGCTCGAAATGCTGCGGCGCGTCGATACGCTCAACAGCCAACGTGAGCAGCAAGCAAAGGAAAGCGGCCACCGCTTCATCCCGATCAAGGTGGGCGTCGGCATCAATACCGGCCGTTGCGTCGTGGGAAACATGGGCTCTGATCTGCGGTTCAACTATTCCGTCCTCGGCGATCCCGTAAATCTGGCATCCCGGCTGGAAGGGCAGTCGAAGAACTACGGCCTGCCGATCATTCTCGGATCGCGCACGGCGACGGCAGTCGGCGACAAGTTCGCGGTGCTGGAGCTCGACTGCATTACCGTCAAAGGCAAGACCGAACCGGAGTCGGTCTATACGGTTCTTGGCCGCTCGGACGTTGCAGACAGCGATCGGTTCGGCCGGTTGCGTGAGAACGTCAACGACATGCTCACGCGCTTTCGCCGGCAGGACTTTTCCGGTGCAATGCAAGCGATCGAGCGGTGCCGCAAGTTCGGCGACGGCTTCGGTCTGAGCGACCTTTTCGACATCTATTCCGAACGCATCCGAGTATTCGAGCAAAACCCGCCGCCCCCCGACTGGAACGGGGTCTTCGTGCTGGAGACGAAATAGCGCGCACGCCGACGGCGCGCCGCGCGCTTCTTGCGGTTCCTGCGTCTTTGCGATCATCTATGCCCAACCTGGCAACACGGTTGGTAGCAAATGGCAAATTCTCCCCGAAAATCCGAGCGACCCCTGAGGTCCCAGCTCTGGTTCGATAATCCCGATAACCCGGGTATGACGGCGCTCTACCTCGAGCGCTATCTCAACTACGGCCTGACGTCGGCGGAGTTGCGGTCGGGA
Source organism: Pseudolabrys sp. (assembly GCA_035708425.1). Classification (GTDB taxonomy): domain Bacteria; phylum Pseudomonadota; class Alphaproteobacteria; order Rhizobiales; family Xanthobacteraceae; genus Pseudolabrys. The sequence goes on along the minus strand of DASSSM010000578.1, from coordinate 589 downwards.
AAGCCGATCATCGGCATCGCACAGACCGGTTCGGATCTGTCGCCCTGCAACCGCCACCATCTCGAGCTCGCCAAACGCGTGCGCGAGGGAATAAGGGCGGCTGGCGGGATCGCCTTTGAGTTTCCGTGTCACCCGATCCAGGAGACGGGCAAACGTCCAACGGCGGCGCTGGACCGCAACCTCGCTTATCTCGGCCTTGTCGAGATCCTTTACGGCTACCCCCTCGACGGCGTCGTGCTGATGACCGGCTGCGACAAGACCACGCCCGCCTGCCTGATGGCGGCGGCGACCGTGAACACGCCGGCCATCGTTCTCTCCGGCGGACCGATGCTCAACGGCTGGTGGAAGGGCGAGCGCGCCGGCTCCGGCACGGCAATCTTGATAGCGCGTGAGGAAATGGCGGCCGGGCGCATCGACGCCGACGAGTTCATGCAGATCGCCGCTTCCGCGGCGCCGTCGGTCGGCCATTGCAACACCATGGGCACTGCTTCGACCATGAATGCGCTCGCCGAAGCGCTTGGCATGTCCCTGCCCGGCTGTGCCGCGATCCCGGCGCCCTATCGCGAACGCGCGCAAATTGCCTATGAAA
>DASSSM010000577.1:0-5503 GCA_035708425.1 Pseudolabrys sp. | reverse complement strand
GAAATGATTGGCAATCAACCACTCGCTGGTCGCCTTTAGACGAAACGATCAACTTCGCGCCGCGTCGTCATTCCCGCACAACAAACTTGCTATGCAACAGACGCGTGCGGCGCGGCCATCGCGGACAATTTTTTATTCATTTGAGTGATCGCGTCGATCAATCAATTTGAATCGAATCGCGCTCTGGGTCATTCCGGGGCGTGAGCGAAAGCAAGCAAACCCGCCTGCGGGCCAAAGCTTCAAGCAACCGTGCGCAACCTCTAAACCTTCGGTGGGCAAAGGCCCGGAATCCAGCAACACTGATTCTCTTCGTGGTTCTGGATTCCACGCTGTTAAAGGTAACTCCACCACCAGGCGGTGCGCCGGCGCTTGATTCCGGCGAACCACCGGCAGAGCGGATAGAGGGCTACGACAACCGCGAGCCACACCGCATAGATGCCAGCGAGGGGGAGTCCGTAGGTGGTAGGCTTGTGCCCCGCCAGCGGGCCGAAAAGCCAGCCGATATCGCCTATGGTCGCCCAAGCGAATACAATGGCAAGCGCGTGCAGAAGAAAAATATGCGCAACGTAATAGAAGAACGGCACGCGCCCGAAAGTCGCGATCCAATCCGCGACCGGGCCACGAACCCCTTCAAACGCGGCGACCAACATCAGGGCGGGTCCGAGCGTCATGGCCAGATACAGCAATGATGGCGGGTATTTCTCGCAATTGATGAACGACAGCACGGTGGCAAGCAGATTGTCCTGGATGGCCCACGGCGCAGGGTCGCCGTAAAGATTGATGGCACGCAGAACGACAAAGCCGAGGGTTACGGCAGCGCCGAGCATGAAAAGTTGCTGAACGCGCGCCGCGCGCTCCTGCGTGAACACCGGCCCCAGCGCGTAGCCCGCGGCCATCACGCCGATCCATGGAATCAGCGGATAAAGCACGAAGAACTTGACCCCGGGCGCAATGTCGAAAAGGCCCGGCTGGTGCAGAAGATTCCACAGCGGCGCGGCCGCGCCGAGCTGCTCGGCCTTGATGCCGTCGAGGGCATTATGGCCCGCGATCATCGCCAACCCGATCGCGGCGATCGCTCCGCGGGGCAGATGAACAATCGCCGACAGGGCGACCATCGACACGCCGATCGCGAAAATCACCTGGGCGACAAAGTAATTGAAATGGATGTCGAAGCTCCAGCCAAGCCGCACGACCGTGAACTCGATCAGGACCAGCCAGAGGCCGCGCGTGAGAAGAAAACGGCTGACGTCGGCGGTGCTGCGCGCTTGGTTATTACGGCCTTGGGCGCCGTACAGATAAGCCGAAATCCCCGCCAGGAAGATAAAGGTCGGCGCACAAAAATGCGTCACCCAGCGCGTGAGGAACAGCGCCGTGTCGGTGACGTCCCGCGGATTGAAGCCACCATTCGCAAAAAAATCACGGGTGTGGTCGAGCGCCATCACGATCATGACCAGTCCGCGCAGCGTGTCGATCGAATTGATGCGCGTGCGTCCGCCCACTGCCGTGACTTTCGTTGAAGACACCTCAGATGGGGACGCGTCCGGCAATGCGGTCCGCTGCGATGCATCGAGTGTGACGGTCATGACAGGGTATCCGTGATCGAACGTTTCGAAATTTCAGGTCGGGAGCGCGCGTATGACCTATCGCGGCCATTCGCTCAAGATGCGTTCGCATCACAACATTCGTGCCGGGAATCACGGAAACGTCAGAAAAAGGAAGGGCGGCGCGAAAACCACCCGTTATTCAGCACCTTCCGTGACTCGACGGCCGCACATGCGGAACCGACATTCCTGCAATTCATTACCGGCCTGACGCGACACCGATATCGGCGTATTCCATCCAATTTATCTGATCGTTTTCATCACTGGCGTCGATGGACCAGGAATGGCATTAGGATATCCCTATGAAGACCCGCCGTCTTTCGAAGGCATCAACACGCGAAACGAACCGCCCGACACGTGCTATGGCTGAAAATGCGGTTCGCACGCTCATCCAATGGGCGGGCGACGACCCGAACCGCGAAGGTCTGCGTGGCACACCGGCGCGTGTGGTGCGCGCCTACGAGGAATGGTTTGCCGGCTATTTCGAGGATCCGCGCGAATACTTGCAGCGCACGTTCGAGGAGGTCGCCGGTTACGACGAAATGGTGCTCCTGCGCGACATCCGCTTTGAATCGCACTGCGAGCATCACATCGCGCCGATCATCGGACGTGTCCACATCGGCTATCTGCCGCGCCGGCGCGTCCTCGGCATCTCGAAGCTGGTGCGGCTGGTCGACGTCTATGCCAAGCGCATGCAGGTGCAGGAGAAGATGACGGCCGAAATCGCGGGCTGCCTGAATGCCGTCCTGAAACCTGCCGGCGTTGGGGTTGTGGTCGAAGGCGCGCACGAATGCATGACCACGCGCGGCGTGCACAGACCCGACGTCACGATGGTGACAAGCCGGATGCTTGGCGTCTTCCGCACGAATTTCAAAACCCGGCAGGAGTTTTTCGCGGCCATCAAGCTGCGGCAGCCAAGCGCGGATGATTCGAATTGACGAGCATCGTCAGAGACTGAGAGGCCGATCCGGCCCCGCTGACACACGTTAGCGCCGGAAATCTTTGCTCTCATTGCCAAAGAGCCCTCTCTTCGCCTTATTGACTGACTATATCGACGACATGAGAAAGCAGAAATTTCCCTGGTTCGCAGCAACCATGCTGGCGCTTGAATCGAGTCATGTCGTGGCGCTGCGGCTGCCGAAGCTCGCCGCGGGCGGACGGCGTGCACGCATCGAAGCGCACCGGATGGTCACCGAGAAGATCAGCGAGGCGATGGCCGCAGGCGCAATCCTGATGGGAGGCGGATCAGGGGCTCGGGTGATCGCTCACTATCGCAGGCGGGTGAGGGCCAATGCGCGTCGCCTCGCCAATAGCCGATGAAAGTGTCTGCGAGCCTTAACCTGCCTCCCGTGGCATGGGATTACGACCGCGGCGAGCTTGTCGCCGACGCGGTCGTCCATATTCTTGGCATCGTGCTGGCAATTGCGGGTGCGGCGGGGCTGATCGCCATCCTTGTGGAGGTCGGAAGCGTCGCGCGACTGCCCTCTGTCACAATCTATGTCGCCGCCCTTGTTTCGATGCTTGGCTTTTCCGCGGCGTATAACTTATGGCCTGTGTCAGAATTGAAATGGTGGTTGCGTCGCCTCGATCACTCGGCGATTTATTTGCTGATAGCGGCAACCTACACTGCATTCTTGTCGCCGATGCAGGGCGCCGCTCCGGCCGGTGCGCTCGCCGCAATATGGTCCGCCGCGTTGGCAGGCATGGCCATCAAGCTTATTTGGCCAGGTCGTTTCGACAGGACATCAGTCGCGCTCTATCTGATTCTCGGCTGGAGTGGCATTTTCCTGATTGGGCCGATCACCGCCGCGCTTACACCAGCGACGCTTGTTCTTATCGTCATCGGTGGCGTGCTTTATTCGTGTGGTGTCGTGTTCCACGCGTGGAGAAGATTGCGCTTCCAGAACGCGATCTGGCACGGATTTGTGCTTGGCGCCGCGGTCTGCCACTATGGCGCAGTCCTTTCATCGCTGGTGGCTTGAGCGGACGATCTTCTCTCGGTCTCGAATCGGTCAGACCTAAATGCCGCGATGTCCGCTTAGAGCAGGCTAGACGACGCGAAACGCGCGCAACAGCTGGAAGACCGAAACCAGCACGATCAGGCATCCAACCGCGATCATCAGTCCGCGCGCCGGAACGTGCTTGACGATCCAGCCGCCGAACGGCGCTGCCAGCACGCCGCCGAGAACCAGCGGAATGAGATGTTCGAGCGCGACGGCACCGAGCTCCGCAAAAAACGTCGTCGCCGCCGCGACGGTGACGAAAAATTCCGCCGTGTTGACGGAGCCGACCGAATAACGCGGTGCATGCCCCGAGCCGACGAGCGTCGAGGTCGTCATCGGCCCCCACCCTCCGCCGCCCGTCGCATCGAGAAATCCGGCGCCGAAGCCCAGCACTGCGGTCCAGCCCGCCGGCGCGCGCGGGGTCAGCGCGATCCGCACGGATTTCCAGAGAATGTAGAGGCCCATGATCAACAGATAGATGTAGACGTAGCGCCGCGCTGCGCTGACCTCGATGTTTGAGAGGAACCAGGCGCCCAGGATGGCGCCGAGCACGCCGGTTATTCCGAGGCGTGCGATCAACCGCCAATCGACGTTGCGATGATAGATATGCGACGCCGCCGAGGCACTGGTGGTGAAAATTTCGGCAGTGTGGACGAGCGCGCTTGCGTGCGCCGGGGGCAGGCCGATCGCCAGCAAAGCGGTATTCGAAAGCACGCCGAAGGCCATGCCAAGCGCACCATCGACCAGCTGCGCGCCGAAGCCGACAGCGAAGAACAGCCACCAGTGATCCATCGAGTGTCGCCCTGCGTGACGTCAAAGGAAATAACCGTATCACGCTAAGCGAGGCAAAGCTGAGGTATGGCGATCTTACGCTGCGGTGCTCGGTCGCATTGCAGGACGAATCCAACGAGAGGGTTGCTTCGCGCCGCGCTGTCGTCCACAAGGCGCGACATGCTCGTCATTGACGATCTCGCTGTCCGCATTGCCGGCCGCAAACTTCTGGAAGGCGCCTCCGCGCGCATTCCGGCCGGCGCGCGGGTCGGCCTGGTCGGCCGCAACGGCACCGGCAAGACCACGTTGTTCGGCGTCATCGCCGGCGACATCTCCGCCGAGCAGGGCCACGTCGAGATCCCGCCGCGCTGGCGCATCGGGCGCCTGGCGCAGGAAGCCCCCGACGGGCCGGACAGCCTGCTGGAGGTCGTGCTGAAGGCGCATCGCGAACGCACGGACTTATTGGCCGAAGCGGAAACCGCTCATGACCCGCATCGCATTGCGGAGATCCAGACCCGGCTCGCCGATATCGGCGCGCACGCGGCCCTGCCCGCGCGGCCTCGTTCCTCGCCGGACTTGGCTTCTCCACCGCCGACCAGCAGCGGCCATGCTCGGAATTTTCCGGCGGCTGGCGCATGCGCGTCGCGCTCGCCGCGACTTTGTTCGAGGAGCCCGACCTGCTGCTGCTCGACGAGCCGACCAACTATCTCGACCTCGAAGGCACGCTCTGGCTGCAGGATCATCTCGCGCATTACCCGGCGACGCTGATGGTTATCAGCCACGACCGCGATCTGCTCGACAGCGCGGTCGGCTCCATCCTGTCGCTCGAGGCGCGCAAGCTCGCGCTCTATCGCGGCGGCTATTCGGCCTTCGAGCGCCAGCGCAGCGAACGCATGCTGCTCGACCAAAAAATGATCAAGAAGCAGGAGGCGCAACGCAAGCACCTGCAGGCCTTCGTCGACCGCTTCCGCGCCAAGGCGACCAAGGCGCGGCAGGCGCAGAGCCGCGTCAAGGCGCTGGAGCGCATGGGAACCGTCGCCGCCGTGATCGAGGATCACGTGCAGGGCTTCACCTTCCCCGAGCCGGAGAAACAGCCCGCCTCCCCGATCGTCGCAATTTCCGGCGGTG
>DASSSM010000576.1:0-4348 GCA_035708425.1 Pseudolabrys sp. | reverse complement strand
TCGAGGGCGACAGTCAGATCACGAAAATACTCGTAGCGGATCTGCTGAAAGTTCCGCGTTCCGATGATAACATTGACGTCCTTGCCCCAGTAGTCATCCACTTTTTCGTAGACCAACGTGCGACCCGGAGCGAACTCCGTGAGCTTGTACGGCCCGCTGCCAAGCGGGGGTTCAAGCGTGGTCTGCGAGATGTCGCGTTTGTTTCCATTCTTGTCGGTGCCTTGCCACCAATGCTTCGGCAGGACCGGCAGCTGCCCGACGATGTGAGGCAACTCGCGGTTACCCGGTCCATCAAAGGTGAAGGTGATCTCACGCTCTCCGGTCAGCTCGACCTTTGTGACATGGCGATAGTAGGCGCCGTAAAACGGGCTATTCGTTTTTAGAACTTCAAAGGAGAATATGACGTCATCCGGCGTCACCGGCTTGCCATCATGCCATCGCGCATTGGCTCTCAGGCGATACGTCACTGCCGAGTGGTCGGCGGGATGGCTGACGGCTTCCGCAAGCAATCCATATGCCGTCGAGACCTCGTCAAGTGCCGGCGTCATGAGTGTTTCGATAAACAACTCTGAGCCGGCAGCGATGCTGCCTTTCACGCCGGCGACGACCGTATTGAAGTTGTCGAACGTGCCGAAGGCGCTCAGCCGAACGGTGCCGCCCTGCGGCGCTCGCGGGTTCACATAGTCGAAATGCTTGAAACCTTCCGGATATTTGATGTCGCCGAACAATGACAGGCCGTGCTGCCACGTCTTGGTCTGCGCTTCGGCTCTGGACAAGGAACCAACGCCAATAGCGCTCAAGGCCGGCATTGCAAAACTGGCAGCGCCGGCACGCAGGATCGATCGGCGACTGAAATTCATGCAGTAGCTCCGACGCACAACCCACAGCACGATTGCAATTAGGTCTGATTATGTCGGTTTTTCGATTCACCGCCAGCGGGTGCGGGCTCCCGCTCGCCAGCTAATGGTCACAAATCCGTGGCCAAACGCCGCAATTACGAAACAATACAAACGGCCGGGCGATACGCCCGGCCGTTGGAATGATGGTTATATTTATAATTATTTCTTCTGCTCTCCGCCGGCCGGAGCATTTTCGGCCGCCTTCGGCAGCGGAACCGGATTATCCGACAGCGTGTGCAGGTAGTCGATCACGTCGGCGCGTTGCTCGGGCTTTGAAATCCCAGCGAACGTCATCGCCGTCCCCGGGATATATTGGCGCGGATTTGCAAGAAACTTGTTGAGCTCGTCGAAGGTCCATTTTCCGCCTTTGGCCTTCATCGCAGCCGAGAAATTGAAACCGCCGCGACCTTCCCCGCGATCGCTCCCGACAATATTCCAAAGATTGGGACCAACGCGATTGGGGCCACCCTTCTCGAAAGTGTGGCAAGCGGCGCACTGTTTGGCTGTCGCCTGTCCCTTTTCGACCGATGCCTTCGCGAGAAGGGTTTCGATCGGCTGCTCCGGCTCCTTGGCCGCGCCAGCTTTTCCACCCGCGCCCTCCTCCTTGACGGCAATATTGAATCCCGGCTTGGCCGGCTTCTCCGGCGCGAACAGGGCGCCAGCGCCGATATTGAGCGCAAGCAGGATAAGGCAGGTGCCGAGAACGGCGCCAAGGATCTTGTTCAGTTCGAAGGAATTCATCGAAATTCGGCTCCCGAAGCGGGGCGTGACGGTGCGGAGCGGATACCACCAGGGACCTGGCGGCGGCGATGAGATACCGGTTTGCCTGGCCTCTGGCAACCCGTATAAGCGCCTGCGGCATTTTCGACGTTCGCACATGTGCCTAGGCACCCGGCACCCCGATGCCCGACACGATTATCCTCATTCCCGCACGCCTTGCATCGACTCGTTTGCCTGGCAAACCATTGGCGGACCTGGGCGGCGCCCCGATGATCGTGCATGTGCTGCGCCGCGCTGAAGCTGCTGGTATCGGCGATGCCGTCGTCGCAACCGATTCGGAAGCTGTCGCCGCAGCGGTGGAAAAAGCCGGAGGCCGCGCGGTCATGACGCGCAGCGATCATCAATCCGGCTCGGATCGCATTTACGAGGCGCTCGAAGCCGTTGACCCCGAGCACCGTATCGAGATCGTCGTCAACGTTCAGGGAGATCTGCCGACCGTCGGCGCTGACGATATTCGCGCTGCGCTCAAACCGTTAGCCGATAGGAGCGTCGATATTGCGACGCTGGCCGCTGTCATTACCGATCCGGACGAGCGAAGAAATCCCAACGTCGTCAAGGTTTCCGGCCACGAGATCGCGCCCGGCCGCCTTCACGCCACAAGCTTCACCCGAGAAAATGCAACGGGTCCGGGACCGCACTATCACCACATCGGGCTTTATGCCTATCGCCGCGCGGCGCTCGAGCGCTTTGTAAAGCTGCGGCCGTCGGCGGGAGAACGGCGTGAGAAGTTGGAGCAGTTACGGGCGTTGGACAACGGCATGCGCATCGATGTGATGGTCGTGAAGAGCGTGCCGCTCGGTGTCGATACGCCGGAAGATTTGGAGAAGGCACGCAAGCTGATCGCCGGTTGACTCGATTGCTAATGTCTGCGTACGGAACGCAAGACAAGGTGAGACATGGCAAAAAAGAAGATCATTTTTCAGGGCGAGCCGGGGGCAAATTCGCATCTTGCCTGCCGTGAGGCCTATCCGGACCACGAACCGGTACCCTGCCCAACTTTCGAGGACTGCTTTGCCGCGCTTATTGCCGGCGACGTCGACCTCGGGATGATCCCGATTGAAAATTCCGTAGCCGGCCGCGTCGCCGATATCCATCATCTGATGCCGACGGCGGGACTGCACATCATCGCCGAATGGTTCCTGCCCATCCGCAATCAGCTGATGGCCGTGAAAGGCGCGAGCCTCAAGACGATCAAGACGGTCCAGAGCCACGTGATGGCGCTCGGCCAATGCCGCAATGTAATCCGCGAGCTGAAGCTGAAGCCCATCGTCGCCGCCGATACTGCGGGTTCGGCGCGCGAGGTGTCGGAGACCAAGGATCCGAGCCGGGCGGCAATCGCATCACGACTGGCGGCGGAAATCTATGGTCTCGATATCCTCAAGGAAAATGTCGAGGACGAGTCGCACTCGACCACGCGCTTCGTCGTGCTCTCGCGCGAGAAGAAATGGGCACAGCCGGGCGCCGGCAAAGTCATCACGACCTTCGTGTTCAGGGTCCGCAACGTTCCGGCTGCGCTCTACAAGGCGCTCGGTGGATTTGCCACGAACGGCGTCAACATGACGAAGCTGGAAAGCTACATGGTCGGCGGCAACTTCTTTGCAACGCAGTTCTATGCCGACGTCGAGGGGCATCCCGACGATCGGGCGCTGGTCTTCGCGCTCGAGGAGCTCGCCTTCTTCTCCAAGGAACTGACGGTGCTCGGTGTCTACCCGGCACATCTCTTCCGCGAGACGTTCAAGGAAGAGAAAGACTAGGCGTCACACCGCGACGCGGCCGAGGAACCCCTCGATGCCACGTTGGAGGCTTGTTGCCGCGGCTTCGACGGTTTCCGACGCTTGCAGCACCTTGCCTGCCGCGCTGCGCGTGTCCCCAACCGCCCGGGTGACTTCCTCGAGGACAGAGACCATGCCTTTGGCCCCGTTCGCGGCGCTTGCCACGTTGTGTGAGATCTCATCGGTTGCGCTGTCTTGCTGCTGCAGCGACACCGCCACAGCCGAGGTGTAGCCGTCGATTTCGCGCATGCGGTCGGTATTGCGCCGGATGGCATCGACGGCCACCCGTGTCGAGTTCTGCACCGCTTCGATCTGGCTGGCGATTTGCTCGGTCGCCTTGGCGGTCTGCACGGCAAGCGATTTGACTTCGGATGCGACCACGGCGAAGCCGCGGCCGGCTTCACCCGCGCGCGCGGCTTCAATCGTGGCATTGAGTGCAAGCAGATTTGTCTGCCCCGCAATGTTGCGGATCATGTTGACGACCTCGCCGATCTGCTGAACCGTATCGGTGAGGCGAGCCATTTGTTCGTTGGTCGTCTGCGCTTCGGCGACGGAATGCGAGGCAACTTCGGCAGCCTGGCTGATCTGACGCCCGATTTCGCCGATCGACGCGATCAGCTCCTCGGTGGCCCCGGCGGTGGCGATCATATTGGCGGACGCCTCGTTCGTCGTCTGCACCGCGGTCGCTGCCCGGTCCGAGGTGAGACCCGAAGAATTGGACAACGCCCCAGCAATCGAGTTCAGGGCGGCGGTGCTTTCCGAAACGGTGCGCAGGACGGCGGCAACACTCTCGCGGAAGGCGCGGATTTCGGTTTCGATCGTCACACGGCGGCGTTCCTGCTCCGATAGCGCAGCGCTCTTTCTTTCGGCCTGAATGCGCTCGGTGATGTCGTCATG
>DASSSM010000575.1:0-2629 GCA_035708425.1 Pseudolabrys sp. | reverse complement strand
GTTCTGCGCAAGCTGCTTGTTTGCCTCGGCTTCACGTGCGGCAAGGGCCTTATTGTTGGGTTCGATTGTGCGGGCAAACTTGATATTGGCGGCGGTGTATTCGTGCCCACAATAAAACTCGGTGTCGTTCGGCAGATCGCGCAGCTTGACGAGCGACCGCCACATCTGCTCGGGCGTGCCCTCAATCACGCGACCGCAGCCGATCGAGAACAATGTATCGCCCACGAAGGCAACCTTTTCGCCGTGAAACCAGTAGGCGATATGGCCGAGTGTATGACCCGGCGTTTCGAGAACATTGGCCGACAGCGTGCCGACTTTAACCTTGTCCCCTTCACGCACGGTCTCGTCGACCGCTGGAATCTTTGAGGCCTCGGCGGCGGGCGCCACGACCCGGCATTTGTATTTGTCCTTCAACGCGCGGATGCCATCCGTGTGATCGGCGTGGTGATGCGTGACCAAAATGTCCGTTAGCTTCCAGCCGCTCGCTTTCAGCGCGGCCTCGATTGGTGCAGCTTCCGGTGCATCGATTGCAGCGGTTGTCCCGCTTTCAGGGTCATGCAGCAATACGCCGTAGTTGTCGGATCGGCAGCGAAACAGGCGGATTTCCGCGGGCATGAGATAGGTCCTTTTGGCACTCTGCAATGGGTTAACCGTATCACGCGGGTGAATGAAGTTGCACGCCCGCGTGTTCCCGTGTTGTTAGCGCTTTACTATTTCGTGGTAGTTTGCCGGCATGTCGATCGACGTCGTCGACCTGCGGAATTTTTATGGCCAGCGGCTGGGTGTCGTGGCTCGCCGCTTCATTGGACGCGGCATTCGCGCGCTGTGGGGCGATACCGCCGGTCAGCGTGTGCTCGGTATCGGCTATGCGACGCCTTACCTCGGATTGTTTCGCGAGGAGGCCGAGCGCTGCCTTGCGTTCATGCCGGCCGGGCAGGGCGTGGTGAAGTGGCCGACCACACGCCCGGCGCTCTCCGCGCTCGTCTACGAAGGCGATCTACCGCTCGCCGATTCCGCCGTCGATCGCGTGATGCTGGTGCACGCGCTGGAAATGACGAACGATCCAGGGGCACTACTTCGCGAAGTGTGGCGCGTGCTTGCGTCGGGTGGACGGTTGCTTGCGGTTGTCCCGAACCGGCGCGGCGTCTGGGCGCGAATGGACACAACGCCATTCGGTCATGGGCGGCCATATTCGCGCAGCCAGATCAATCAGCTCCTGCGCGAGACATGGTTCACTCCAACCGGCTGGAGTGAAGCGCTTTACGTGCCCCCGGTCGCGCGCGGTTGGTTCTTGCGGACTGCGGTCGCGTGGGAGCGTACGGGCGCAACGCTGTCGGCGCCGTTCGCCGGCGTGCATCTGGTGGAGGCGACCAAGCAGGTCTATCGCGCGATCCCGGCGCGCCGCGAAAAACGGATACTGGTGCCGGCGCTGGAACCGGTGCTCGCGCCATCACCCGGCAGGTGAATGCGCAAGCGAGGTTTGCCGCTGCTTATTCGGGTTGTCGCGGCTCGTCGCCGGCGCTGCTGTCTTCCGGCATCGGCTGAGGCGCCACGTTTTGCTGATGTCCGCCACCGAAATCCTGGCGGTCCGGACGATCCTGACGGTCCGGTCGATATCCGCCACCACGGTGGCGTCGGCGCCGACGGTGCCCAAATCGATCCTGCCCGCGGTCACCCTGGTCGTAGCCATTCTGTCCGGGATTTTGCTGCGGCTGCCCGCCGCCCGTGATGAATGCCGGAAGACCGCCGACATCTTGTCCGCCCTCCTGACCGCCCTGGTTGGGCTGCGGATAGGGCTGCTGCTGCTGCTGCTGCTGCTGATGCTGCTGATGCTGCTGCGGGCGATTTTGGGCCTGCTGATCACGCGGCGGGAACGGCTGAGCATCGCGCGGCAGATAAGGCTGCTGCTGCGGCTCCCGCGGTCCGTAGCTCGGTTCGTTCTGACCCATGAACGGCTGATTGTCTTCTTCGTCCCCATCGAAGGAGTCATCGCTGGCTTGGGGCTGGCCGCCGGGCGTGCCGCCCTGCTGATGCGGCTGCTGCTGCTGGTTGTAGTACGGGTTCTGCTGACGAAACTGTTCCTGCGCCGCGGCGATCAGGCGGAAGTAGTGCTCGGCGTGCTGGTAATAATTCTCCGCGGCCACCGGGTCGCCCGACCCCTGCGCGTCACGCGCGAGCTGGATGTATTTTTCCGCGATATGCGAAGCGGTGCCACGGATTTTGACGTCGGGACCGTTCGATTCATAAACGCGCGTGAGGGGATTCTGACTCTTGCGGTGGTTGCCTCGCCCCCGCATGCGCTTCTGACCGTTTCTCATGTTGTGCCTGTTCGTCGACCTTTCACCCTGTCGCGGCATTCGCGCCGAACACTCAACTCAACCTGCAAGCCCAAACAAATCTCATTGCGCGGCCGGACTTGCGTTATGTCCGCGCCAATGATCGAAATGTCGTGTCCTTTATCGCGTTAGTCGCAGCAACCCCATTGCCGCGGTCTCAGCCGCAGCGTTGCCAACCTCTCGTTACGCGCATCGTCCTAGGTTTCGAAAAATGATGCGCCCAACCGGTGAAGCATCCAGACCCGTCTCTGGCGATTTCGTCTGCCGTCTCTTCGCAGCCGGCTCTTCGTCAT
>DASSSM010000574.1:0-2771 GCA_035708425.1 Pseudolabrys sp. | reverse complement strand
GCGACGCAGAAAAACACCAAGGCGTTTTTCCTGGAATCCCCGACCAATCCCACGCTCGAAGTGATCGACATCGCTGCGGTCGCCGAGATCGCCCATGGCGTCGGCGCGAAACTGATCGTCGACAACGTCTTTGCCACGCCGCTGTACCAGAGCCCGCTCAAGCTGGGCGCTGATTGCGTGGTGTATTCTGCGACCAAGCACATTGACGGCCAGGGCCGAGTCTTGGGCGGCATCATCCTGGGCTCCGAAAAACTGATCATGGACCACTACCATCAGATCCTGCGCCAGACGGGGCCGTCGCTGTCGCCGTTCAACGCGTGGGTCCTGCTCAAGGGCCTGGAGACTTTGCCCGTGCGCGTCGAGCGGCAGACCGCGAACGCCGGCGCGGTCGCCAACGCGCTCGCGGGGCACAAGAAGATCTTGCGGCTGATCTATCCCGGCCGCCCCGACCATCCGCAGGCAGACACCATTCGCAAGCAGATGCGGGCGGGCTCGACGCTATGCTCGTTCGAGGTCAAAGGCGGGAAGGAAGGCGCCTTCCGTTTTCTCAATGCGCTCAACCTCATCGGCATCACCAACAACCTCGGTGACGCGAAAAGCCTGGTCACGCATCCGACCACAACAACGCACCAGCGGCTGACACCGGAGCAGCGCGCCGAGCTCGGCATTGGCGACGGGTTGGTCCGGTTCTCGGCCGGACTCGAACATGCTGACGATCTGATCGAAGATTTGCTGACGGCGCTGGAAAAGGCCTGACGAGGCTCTTAACGGACAGGAACCGCCGTTGCGGACAGCACCGGGCGCTGCGCAGCTTCGGCGATGGCGTTGCCGAGGCCCTTCGCCATGCAGGCGTAGCTCCAGTCATTCATGTGGAGCCCATCGGACGAAACAAACGTCTCGAAGCCGATCTGACCGACGTCATGCCAGTGCCGCATGACCTCGAAGCGGCGGAAGAGATCGACGTCCTCGCGCTTCGCCGTCGCGGAAATCAGTGTGACCATGCGCTCGGCGTCGGGCTTTGAGATGACCTTTGGCGCGAACTGCGGGTCGATCAGCACGATATCGGCGCCGATGGCGCGGATTTTTGCGAGACCAGTGCGGATCAATGTATCGTGGCCGCCGAGCTTGTGGCCGCGGATGACGGAGTTCGTCCCGAGCTGCCACAATACGAGATCAGGCTTTTCCGCAAGAACGGCGGAATCAAAACGATTGAGCATGTCGGCGGCTTCCTCGCCGCTGACGCCGCGGTTTAGCACGGTGATCGACAGCTTCGGGAAATGCTGCTTGAGCTCGATTGCAAGCCGGCTCGGATAGCTCGCAGCCGGCGAGCTCGCGCCTGCGCCCGACGTCGACGACGAGCCGATGGCAACGATCGTGACCGGTTCGCCGGAAGCGATTTTCTGCGCGACACGCGGAAGCGGATTCGCAAGGCGGATGAGATCCAGCGGCGCAACGCAAACTGGAGCGACGGTGTCGGCGCGCGCAGGCGAAGCCAGCGCCAGCCCCAAGAGCAAGGCGGCGGCGGTCGCCGATATCATTAGCCGTTGTCCAGGCTGATCGCTCACCAAATTCCCGTCCCTGATATCAATTTAACGGCTGCCGTTGGTCGGCGCTTCTTCTGGCTTGGCAGCCGCGATCACGAGATCGGCCAGCAGCCGACCTATGCAATCATGAACCTGCTCAGCAATGTCAAGTTTTTTCGTCGCAGAGTATAAGTCGAATGTCCCAAGATCCGACCACAGCCGCATAATGCTGAATCGGTCGAAAAGCGGCACTTCTTGCTGCAGTGCAACCCAGCGCATGTCTTCGGAATAAGTGCTCAAGGCGATCATCGATTCGGTTCGCGGACTGTACTGCGCGTTTACCAGGACGACATCCGCGCCTGCCCCATGGGCTATGTTTATGCCGGCGTCGAGCGCCTGGCTGAATTGATCGGGATCGACCGCACGCATCGCGTCGGTCGTGCCCGTCTGCCAGATCAGTAGTGCAGGTTTGGTGGCACTGAGATCGGTCGGCAGCGCCTTAACCATCTCCGCAGCAGTGCGTGAGGCCTTGATGTCAGTCGCTACCTTGACTTCGACGCCAGGCAACTGATCGCTGAGCGCTTGTTGCAAACGCGCAGGATATGCGTTCTTTGCTCCGTTCGCGCCGGGCAACTGCGACGAACCGGCACCGACAACAAGAACGTTGAATTTTTTCTCCGCGAATGCGCGCGTGACTTTCGGGAGCGGAAAGGTGGTTTCGGCGAGATGCGCAGCAATGCGGCACTTCGCGGGAAGCTCGGCCCATGCCGGCCCCGCCAGCACCAGTAGTGCCAGCAAAAGCACACGCCACCTCATGCGTCGCCCCCCGCTAGTCCCGGCCTTGCGGCAGGCGGGCGCGGTCCCCCGCCCTGCCGTTCTGCTTGCTTATACCACGAAAGCATTGCGGCAATCGCTACCATGATGGCGATTCCGGCGACACTGACCGCGACATGCATGAACAGCCGATTGGAAACCTCGGTAAACAGGAAATGGCCGGCAAAAGAGAGAAACACGCCGAGGCAGAAGGTCTCCAGGGAGTGTTGGCCGCAGACGATCGCCGGCCACAAGATACGTGACTTCAAGGCCGGCCAGTCACTCGGCACGAATGCGACCGTGATGACCGCAAGCGACAGGAAGTGAAGGATGCGCAGCACGTCGAGATTGGTCTTGTCGATCGGATAGATCGCCTCTCCAACGAATTTCGGCACATAGACCGCCAGGCGCGGAAAATACCAAGTCATCGCGATG
>DASSSM010000573.1:0-3348 GCA_035708425.1 Pseudolabrys sp. | reverse complement strand
CGGCCACCCCAGGTCAAAGCAAACAGGAGCGCAATCGACGCGGCCATCATCAGCAACGCTCCGACGACGTCGAGTCTGTGCTTGCGTGGCTGGTAAGGCACGCGCCGCAGCACGTTTGAGGTCATCCCCAGTGCGCACAGCCCGAGCGGCAGGTTGATCCAGAAGATCAGCGACCAATCGATATGTTCGGTCAGAAATCCACCGAGAACCGGTCCACCCACGGATGAGGTCGCGAACACAGCGCCGATGTACCCCTGGTAGCGCCCGCGCTCGCGCGGAGAAACAATGTCGGCGATGATCGTTTGGGCGAGCGCCATCAGCCCGCCGCCACCGAGGCCCTGAAACGCGCGCGCAAGCACCAGCGCGGACATGGTCGGTGCCAGCGCACACGCAACCGAACCAGTCACGAAAATGACGATCGCGGTGAGCATGACGACACGTCGACCGTGAATGTCCGCAAGTTTGCCGTACAGTGGCGTCACCGCCGTTCCGGTGAGAAGATAGGCCGTCACAACCCAGGACAGATCCTCAAGATTGCCGAAATGCCGCCCAATCGTCGGCAGCGCTGTCGCGACGATTGTCTGGTCGAGGGCCCCGAGAAACATCGCCAGCATGATGCCGAGGACGATCGCCCTGACTTCCGGGTGAGTCAGCGCGCGCAACTCAGTTTGGGAGTCTGCCTTTGTTGGTCGCGGTCTGGATTTCGGCTTTGCTGAGGTCATAATTGGATTCGAGAAACTCAATGTCTACCAACCCGCTCAATGCCCCGCCAGCTATCCCAAAGCAAGACGCGGCAGCGCGGGGGTGCTATGTGCGGAAATAACATGAGGCGACAAGCACCCCGTCGGCCACAGGAACTCCTTTTGCGCTTATTGCCCTTACTGCTCGTTGTTCTTTTTGCCGTCGCGCCCGCGAGTGCCCGCGACATGCTTGCACCCGGTTTTGTTTATCTGCGCGATATTGATTCGAGCATCACCCAAGACATTCGGTACGCAACCCCTGACAATTTCACCGGCCACCCCCTTCCCGGCTACAGTGCGCCCGAATGCGTGCTGCGGCGCGAAGCAGCGGAAGCGCTCAAACAGGTTCAGGCGGACCTGGCACGGCAAAACCTCGGCCTGAAAGTGTACGATTGCTATCGGCCAATCAGAGCTTCCCGCGCCATGACCGCGTGGGCTCATGACGGAAGCGATGACGCGGCGACGAGGCGTTTTTACCCGGCGCTGCACAAGCGCACCCTATTCGCGCTCGGCTTTATCGCGGCAAGATCGAGACACTCAACCGGCACCGCGATCGACCTCACACTTGTCAGATTGCCGGTCGCGCGCGCACCTCGTTTTGACCCAACCGCACGGTATGGTCCCTGCACAGGCCCGGCGGACCAACGGGCGCCGGACAACAGTGTCGACATGGGGACGAGCTTTGACTGCTTCGACACAAGGAGCTATGGGACAAATGTGTCGATTGCGCCGGAGCAACGGCAGTGGCGCGTTTTGCTGCAATCGGCGATGCGCCGGCACGGCTTTGCCAACTACTTCCGCGAATGGTGGCACTATTCGTTTTACGGCGCACCTGAGCCGCGTCCCTATGATTTTTCAATTACGCCCCGGGGGCGATGAGGAGCCGGACTGGGGAGTGCCGCCCCGCCGATCCGATGACGGACGGCGCGCGCCTTTCGGCCACTTACCCGGCCAACTGACGATGTATTCTTCCAGCCTGTCATCGGGCACGTCCGCTTCGCTGGCCGTCACGCGGCCGCGCACCGACACACCGGCACGATGCACTGTCTCCGGGTCGCCCGACACCAGCGGATGCCACCATGCAAGATCTTTGCCTTCCGCAACCAGACGATAGGCGCAAGTCGGCGGCAACCACTTGAGGCGGCGCACATTGCGCGGTGTCAGCCGAACGCAGTCCTTCACCTTGGACTGACGATGCGCATAGTCGCGACAGCGGCAACTCTCGCCATCGAGCAATTTGCAACCGACGTCGGTAAACACCGTCGCGTTGGTATCCTCGTCGATCAGCTTGTTCAGGCAGCATCGGCCACAGCCATCGCACAGGCTCTCCCATTCGGCGCGCGTCATCTCAGACATTGCCTTGCGGCGCCAGAATGGAGCTTGCGGATCAGGCATAAAGGGAATCTCTCGATGAGGTTCGGTTGTATCTGTTCACAGGCATTCCGTCACGGTATCGTGCCGGAGGCTCATTTCGGCCATTTTTCAGGGTATTTCTTCGTTCACCTTGGTTCCAGCCGGGCGGAACCGTGGCATTGGCCGCGGGTTGGCTGATCGGCTAAAATTACTTGGTCCGGCATCCGGCCGGCATCCTTTCAAGAGCAGCACGTCTTGCACGACCTAGTTCCCGAGCACTGGAAGCGAAGCATCAAGCGGTTCCTGCTCGGGCTGGACGCGTGGATAGACTTCAGCCTGTTCCGCAGCGCCTCCGGCGCCCGCGAATCCTACGAGCGCTTTTCGACATTCATGGACCGCTTCCACGTCTCAGGATGGCGGCGTTGGCTCAATGAATTGTTTTCGGAAGGCGCCACGTTGGGTGCGTTTGGACTGGTCGTGCTGCTGGCGCTCGCCATACCGGCGTTTCGCGAGACTTCCGACGACGACTGGCTGAAGAAATCGGAACTCGCCGTTACATTTCTCGACCGCTATGGCAACGAAGTCGGCTCGCGCGGAATTCGGCATAACGATGCGATTCCGCTCGACCAATTTCCCGACCATCTGATCAAAGCAGTGCTGTCGACCGAGGACCGTCGCTTCTACGAGCATTTCGGAATCGACCTCCCCGGCACCGCGCGCGCGCTGGTCGCCAATACCAAGGCGGGAGGCGTTGTGCAGGGCGGCTCCTCGATCACGCAGCAGCTCGCCAAAAACCTGTTTCTCAGCAATGAACGGACGATCGAGCGCAAGGTCAAGGAAGCCTTCCTTGCGATGTGGCTGGAAGCGCGCCTGACCAAGAACGAGATCCTCAAGCTCTATCTCGACCGCGCCTACATGGGTGGTGGCGCGTTCGGCGTAGACGCAGCAGCTCAGTATTACTTCAACAAGTCGGCGCGCGATGTGAACCTCTCCGAAGCTGCGATGCTTGCGGGCTTGTTCAAAGCCCCTACCAGGTTTGCACCGCACATCAACCTGCCAGCCGCCCGCGCGCGAGCCAACATCGTGCTCGACAATCTTGTCGAAGCCAACATGATGACAGAAGGCCAGGTCTTCGGCGCCCGCCGCCACCCGGCCACGCCCGTCGATCGCCGCGACGATCGTGCGCCGAACTACTATCTCGACTGGGCTTTTGACGAGATGAAGAAGCTCGCCGACACATTTCCGAAATCGATGA
>DASSSM010000572.1:0-2846 GCA_035708425.1 Pseudolabrys sp. | reverse complement strand
CCTTCCGGATGCGGCTTGAGCTTGAGCGCGCGGATCATGTCCGCCGCAGTTGGGTCAGGCATGAGCGCTAGAACTTGTTCTTGCGGGCGCGAATTTCCGCAAAAACCTCCGCGGCGGGTTTGCCCGCCATCCCGATGCCGGCAGCAACTTCTGGCACGTCGGCGCGCAGAAACGGGTTCGCCTGCTTCTCCTCGCCGATTGTCGCCGGGATGGTCGCTTCGTTCTGCGCAAGCTGCTTATTTGCCTCAGCTTCACGCGCCGCAAGGGCTTTGTTGTTGGGCTCAATTGTACGGGCGAATTTGATATTGGCGGCAGTGTATTCATGCCCGCAATAGAACTCGGTGTCGCTCGGCAAATCGCGCAGCTTGACCAGCGACCGCCACATCTGCTCGGGCGTGCCCTCAATTACGCGGCCACAACCGATCGAGAACAACGTATCGCCTACGAAGGCAACCTTCTCACCGTGAAACCAGTAGGCGATATGGCCGAGTGTATGACCTGGCGTTTCGATAACGTTGGCGTCCAGCGCGCCGACCTTAACCTTGTTTCCTTCACGCACGGTCTCGTCGACAGCTGGAATCTTTGAGGCCTCGGCGGCGGGCGCCACGACCCGGCATTTGTATTTCTCCTTCAGTGCGCGGATGCCATCCGTGTGATCGGCGTGGTGATGGGTGACCAGAATGTCCGTTAGTTTCCAGCCGCTCGCTTTCAGCGCGGCCTCGATTGGTGCAGCTTCTGGCGCATCGATCGCAGCGGTTGTCCCGCTTTCGGGGTCATGCAGCAATACGCCGTAGTTGTCGGATCGGCAGCGAAACAGGCGAATTTCCGCAGGCATAAGCTTGGTCCTTTTGGCACTCTGCAATGGGTTAACCGTATCACGAGGGTGAATGAAGTTGCACGCCCGCGTGTTCCCGTGTTGTTAGCGCTTTACTATTTCGTGGTAGTTTGTCGGCATGTCGATCGACGTCGTGGATCTGCGGAATTTTTACGGCCAGCGGCTGGGGGTCGTTGCCCGCCGGTTCATTGGACGCGGCATCCGCGCACTGTGGGGCGACACCGCGGGCCAGCGCGTCCTCGGCATCGGTTATGCGACGCCTTACCTCGGATTGTTTCGCGAGGAGGCCGAACGCTGCCTAGCGCTCATGCCGGCGGGGCAGGGCGTGGTGAAATGGCCCACCACGCGGCCCGCGCTCTCCGCGCTCGTGTATGAAAGCGAACTGCCGCTCGCCGATTCCGCCGTCGACCGCGTGATGCTGGTGCACGCACTGGAGATGACGAACGATCCGGCAGCGCTGCTGCGCGAAGTGTGGCGTGTGCTTGCCTCGGGCGGACGATTGCTTGCGGTCGTGCCGAACCGGCGCGGGGTGTGGGCGCGCATGGATACGACGCCGTTCGGCCATGGGCGGCCGTATTCGCGCAGCCAGATCAATCAACTCCTGCGCGAGACCTGGTTTACCCCGACCGGCTGGAGCGAAGCGCTTTACGTGCCGCCGGTCGCGCGCGGCTGGTTCCTGCGGACCGCGGTCGCATGGGAGCGCACCGGTGCAACGCTTTCGGCGCCGTTCGCCGGCGTGCATTTGGTGGAGGCGACCAAGCAGGTCTATCGCGCGATACCGGCGCGCCGCGAAAAACGCGCATTGGTGCCGGCACTGGAACCGGTGCTCGCGCCATCACCCGGCAGGTGAATGCGCCAGCGAGGTTAGCCGCTGCTGATTATTCGGGTTGTCGCGGCTCGTCGCCGGTGCCGCTGTCATCCGGCATCGGCTGGGGCGCCACGTTTTGCTGATGTCCGCCACCGAAATCCTGACGGTCCGGACGATCCTGACGATCCGGTCGATATCCGCCACCACGGTGGCGCCGGCGCCGACGGTGCCCAAATCGATCCTGCCCGCGGTCACCCTGGTCGTAGCCATTCGGTCCGGAATTTTGCTGCGGCTGCCCGCCGCCCGTGATGAATGCCGGAAGACCGCCGACATCTTGTCCGCCTTCATGACCGCCCTGGTTGGGCTGCGGGTGGGGTTGCTGCTGATGCTGCTGATGCTGTTGATGATGCTGCGGGCGATTCTGAACCTGCTGATCACGCGGCGGAAACGGCTGCGCATCGCGCGGCAAATAAGGCTGCTGCTGCGGCTCTCGCGGTCCGTAGCTTGGCTCGTTCTGACCCATGAACGGCTGATTGTCTTCGTCGTCCCCATCGAAGGAGTCATCGCCAGCCTGCGGCTGGCCGCCGCCAGGTGCGCCGCCCTGCTGATGCGGTTGCTGCTGATTGTAGTACGGGTTCTGCTGACGAAACTGTTCCTGCGCCGCGGCGATGAGGCGGAAGTAGTGCTCGGCGTGCTGATAATAATTCTCGGCGGCCACCGGATCGCCCGACCCTTGCGCGTCACGCGCGAGTTGGATGTATTTTTCCGCGATATGCGAAGCGGTGCCGCGGATTTTGACGTCGGGACCGTTCGATTCGTAAACGCGCGTGAGGGGATTCTGACTCTTGCGGTGGTTGCCTCGCCCCCGCATGCGCTTCTGACCGTTTCTCATGTTGTGCCTGTTCGTCGACCTTTCACCCTGTCGCGGCATTTGCGCCGAACACTCAACTCAACCTGCAAGTCCAAACAAATCTCATTGCGCGGCCGGACTTGCGTTATGTCCGCGCCAATGATCGAAATGTCGTGTCCTGTATCGCGTTAGTCGCAGCAACCCCATTGCCACGGTCTCAGCCGCAGCGTTGCCAACCTCTCGTTACGCGCATCGTCCTAGGTTTCGAAAAATGATGCGCCCAACCGGTGAAGCATCCAGACCCGTCTCTGGCGATTTCGTCTGCCGTCTCTTCGCAGCCGGCTCTTCGTCAT
>DASSSM010000571.1:0-2322 GCA_035708425.1 Pseudolabrys sp. | reverse complement strand
CGATGTTGTCCGCGAGTTGCAGAGGGCCGGCGTTGACGTCCAGCTTACCGACCCGCTCGCGTCGTCAGACGAGGCCGTGCAAGAGTATGGAATCAGCCTGACACCGATCGCGTCCTTGCGGCCCGCGGATGCGGTTGTCTTTGCCGTCGCTCACAAGGAGTACGTTGCGGGCGGGTGGCCGCTCATCGCAAAATTGCTCAAAGATGGCGAAGGCATCGTTCTCGATATCAAGGCAAAACTCGAGCGGGAGAAAAAGCCGAAAGGAATCGATCTGTGGCGGCCCTAGATTGCAATGCGTCGGGTTTGAAGCAGTCTCCGCTTCCGCTCATTCCCGCGAAAGCGGGAATCCAGTGTTTTCGACTCTGGGTCCCCGCTTTCGCGGGGACGAGCGGAAAACGAATCGATTCATGCCGACTGGATGAAACAATGGGCAGTGCACGGAAAACGGATGCGTGCCGATGAGTGACCGACCGATCCTCGTCACCGGCGCCGCCGGATTTATCGGATTCCATGTTGCCAGGAGGCTGTTGAGCGAAGGACGGGACGTTGTCGGTGTCGACAACATGAACGCCTACTACGATCCGGCGTTGAAGGAAGCCCGCCGCGCCGAGCTCGCCAAATCCCCCCACATGCGCTTCGTGGTGCTCGACCTCGCCGACCGCGAGGCAACGGCAGCGCTCTTCAAGCAACATCGGTTTCCCAACGTCGTGCACCTGGCGGCGCAAGCCGGCGTTCGTCATTCGCTGGTCGATCCATTCGCCTATATCGACGCCAACCTCACCGGCTTCACGACGATCCTCGAGGGATGCCGGCACAATGGCTGCCGGCATCTCCTTTATGCCTCGTCGTCTTCGGTCTACGGGTCGAACACGAAGA
This sequence comes from Pseudolabrys sp., assembly GCA_035708425.1. Taxonomy (GTDB): domain Bacteria; phylum Pseudomonadota; class Alphaproteobacteria; order Rhizobiales; family Xanthobacteraceae; genus Pseudolabrys. The sequence goes on along the minus strand of DASSSM010000571.1, from coordinate 1,446 downwards.
TGCCGTTTTCGGTGCATGACAATGTGGACCATCCCCTTAGCCTGTATGGGGCATCGAAGAAGGCAAACGAACTGATGGCGCATGCCTATGCGCACCTGTTCGGATTGCCGGCGACGGGCCTGCGGTTTTTCACCGTGTATGGGCCATGGGGCCGCCCCGACATGGCCATGTGGATTTTTGCCAAGGCGATATTCGCCGGCCAACCAATTAAACTTTTCAACAACGGCAATATGCGCCGGGACTTCACATATGTTGACGATGTCGCGGAATCGGTTGTGCGGCTGATCGACCGGCCTGCCACAGTTGATCAGCAGTTTTCGAGCGCTTCTCCGGACCCCGGTTCGAGCAGCGCGCCGTGGCGAGTCTACAATATCGGAAATAACAAGCCGGTAGAATTGCTCGAAGTCGTGCGTTTGCTTGAAGAGGCGATTGGCAAAAAGGCCAAGCGTGAACTGCTGCCGATGCAGCCCGGTGACGTGCCCGCGACCTACGCCGACATCGACGATCTCATGCGCGATGCCGATTTCCGGCCTGCGACCTCGATTGCCGGCGGAATCGCCCGCTTCGTCGAGTGGTATCGGGCCTATCACCGCCTGTGAGTAAATCGTGATTCCGCTCTGAATAGCGTCGGCGGATGCATTGGATCGCGTGAGTAATCGTCTTATATTGGCGGCGACACCTGCGAGATACAGGATAAGAGGACAATGGCGGCTCCAAAACTGGCTCAGTTGAAAGTCAAATTGTTCACCGACGGCGCCGATAAGGCGCAGATCGTCGAGATGGCCAAGCAGCCCTGGATCGCCGGCTTTACGACCAATCCGTCATTGCTCAAGAAGGCAGGCGTGAGCGATTACGCGGCGTACGCGCGCGATCTCGTTGCGGCAATCCCCGACCGGCATATTTCGTTTGAGGTGTTTTCCGACGATGTCGCCGAAATGGTTGCGCAGGCGCGCGTCATCACGACCTGGGGCAAAAATGTTTATGTGAAGTTGCCGGTGACGAACACGCGCGGGGAACCCTTGTTTGACGCGGTCCGCACGCTTTCGCGCGAAGGCGTCAACATCAATATGACCGCGATCTTTACGCCCGAGCAGGTCGCGCGTGCCATCGAGGCGCTGGAGGGCGGTGCGCCAGCCTGCGTTTCCGTATTTGCCGGCCGGCTCGCCGACTTCGGCATCGACTATCGGCCGATTGTGCAGGACGCGATTGCGCGTGCACGGAAGACTCGCAATGTCGAGATTATCTGGGCTTCCACGCGCGAGGTGTTCAACGTCGTGGAAGCGGATGATATGGGTTGCCATATCATCACGGCGCCCGCCGACGTGCTCAAGAAGCTTCCTGCGCTCGGCACGAAATCGGCGGCTGAACTTTCGCTCGGCGCCGTGAAATCCTTCCGTGATGATGCCGTTGCGGCGGGTCTGCGGCTTGCGGTTCCCACCTCACGCG
>DASSSM010000570.1:0-10980 GCA_035708425.1 Pseudolabrys sp. | reverse complement strand
GCACGAACGCTGGCGAGGCATGAGCTGATGGCGTTCCTGTCACTGGAAGGGCTGAGCAAGCGCTTCGGCACCCACACCGCCGTCGATGGCCTGACGCTCGGCGTCGAGAAGGGTGAGTTCGTCTCCCTGCTGGGCCCGTCGGGCTGCGGCAAGACCACGACCTTGCGGCTGATCGCGGGCTTCGTCGAGCCGTCGGCCGGCGAGATCGCGGTCGGCGACCGCGTGGTGTCCTCGACGGCGCGCACCTTGCCGCCCGAGCAGCGCAACATGTCGATGATCTTCCAGAGCTACGCGCTCTGGCCGCACATGACGGTGACGGAGAACGTCGCCTACGGCCTCACGCTGCGCAAGCTCGACAAGGCGCTGATCGCCAGCAAGGTCCAGACGATCCTCGCCGTCACCAAGCTCGAAGCCCTTGCGGCACGGTATCCGGGCGAGCTTTCCGGCGGGCAGCAGCAGCGCGTGGCGCTCGCGCGCGCGCTGATCGTCGAGCCGGAGACGCTGCTGCTCGACGAGCCGCTGTCCAATCTCGACGCCAATCTCAGGGAAGAGATGCGCTTCGAGGTGCGCCGCCTGCACGACGAATATCGCTACACCACGGTCTACGTCACCCACGACCAGTCGGAGGCGATGACCACCGCCGACCTAATTTGCGTCATGAACGGCGGCAAGATCGAGCAGTCCGGTCCGCCGGAGGAGATCTACGACCGGCCGAGTTCGGAGTTCGTCGCGCGCTTCATTGGCTCGAGCAACGTCATCAGGGGTAAAGGTCTCGACGGATCAAGCGTCGATCTTGCCGGCACGCCGCTCAAATGCAGCGGGGCGAAAATCAGCTTGGGCGCGGCGACGCCGGTATCGATCCGCCCGCACGACATCGCGATTTCCGCAACGCAACGCCAGGGCGAAAACGTCGTGCCGGCGACCGTGGTGCGGCAGGTCTTTCTCGGCGGCAGCCGGGATTATATGGTTGAGGCGAAGGATGGCACCCAGTTGCGCGTGCTCACCGGTGCGGGCGAGAACATCCCGCAAGGCAGTGCCGTCTGGCTGTACCTGCCGCCAGAGCGCTGCCGCGCGCTGAGCGGATAATAAGTCGGGGGCAAACGACTAATCAGGGCAATGGAGGATACGTCGATGAAACGCTCAAAAATTTCACGCCGCGACGTGCTGGTCGGCTCAAGCGCGCTCGTTGCCGGCGCCGCATTTTCGACAAGGGTCATGTCGGCGGCACCGCCGGCGACGGCCGTCACGCCGGCGTTGATCGAGGCCGCCAAGAAAGAAGGAAAGGTGGTCTGGTACACCTCGGTCGATCTCAAGCTCTCCGAGCAGATCGGCAAGGCCTTCGAAGCGAAATATCCGGGTGTAACGTGCAAAGTGGAGCGCACCGGCGCGGAACGACTGCTGCAGCGCATCGGTCAAGAATACACGGCGAATGTGCACGCGGTCGACGTGGTCAATTCGTCCGATGCATCACATCTCGTCTACTGGAAGGAACAGGGTATGCTGGCGCCCTACGTTCCGGAAGACGTCGCGAAATTCTATCCGGCCGAGCACAAGGATGTTGATGGCAACTTCGCCAGCTTCCGCGTGTTCCTGTGCATCATTGCCTACAACACCAACCTGGTGAAGAAGGAAGAGGCTCCGAAAAGCTTCGCCGATCTGCTCGATCCGAAGTGGAAGGGCAAGATCATCAAGGCGCATCCGGGTTACAGCGGCACGATCATGACCGCAACCTACCAGGTCTCGCGCGATCTCGGCTGGAGCTACTTCGAGAAGCTCGCGCAGCAAAACATCCTGCAGGTGCAGTCGGCTGCCGACCCGCCGAAGAAGCTCGCGCTCGGCGAGCGTGCAATCCAGGCCGACGGCGTCGAATACCTGATTTTCCAGGAAAAGGAGAAGGGCCAGCCGGTCGAGCCGGTCTATGCCACCGAGGGCACGCCGATCATCATCGGGCCGAACGGGCTGTTCAAGGCGGCGCCGAATCCGAACGCGGCGCGGCTGTTCCAGAGCTTCTGCTTCTCACCCGAGTGCCAGAAGCTCGCCGTCGAAATTGGCGGCTTGCGTTCCGTGCATCCGCAAGTTCCGGAACATCAAGGCCGTACGCCGCTGAGCAAGATCAAGCTCATGAAAGATGACGCAGCGGCCGTGCTTAAAAACGGCGAACAGATCAAGGCGCGCTACGTCAAGATCTTTCATGTGTAACAGTTTGGGCCTCCCCCCACATGGGGGAGGCTTTTCTTTCCTCCAACGGTCTGTTCGATGACGGCGGTCGCATCAACCGCACCGATTGCAAGGCGGCGGCTCGGCTTCGATCTGTCGAAGCCGGTGCTGCTCGCCTTCGCGGCGATTCTATTCGCGCTGATCGCGATGCCGCTCTCATGGCTGGTCTTCTACGCCTTCACCAACAAGAGCGGTGCCTTCACCCTCGACAATTTCCACCGGCTGGTGTCCGACGCAGCCTATCTCGATCCGCTATTGACAACTTTTGCGCTTGCCACCCTGTCGGCGCTGATTTGCTGCGTGGTGGCGGCGCCCATGGGCTGGCTGGTGGCGCGCACCGATATGCCGCTGCGTCGCACGATTCGCTTGCTGGTGACCGCCTCGTTCGTGACCCCGCCTTTCCTCGGGGCGATCGCCTGGGAACTGCTGGCCGCGCCGAACAGCGGACTGCTCAATCAGCTTTATCGCGAGCTCACCGGGGCAGGGCAAGAATTTCATTTGCTCAACATCTACAGCTTCACAGGCCTGGTGTTTGTCATCAGTTGCTACACGTTTCCCTATGTCTTCGTGCTGGTTGCCAATTCGCTCGACCGTACCCCTGGCGATTTGGAAGATGCGTCTGCCATTCTCGGCGGCAAGGCCTGGGATACCGCGCGCCGCATCACCATTCCGCTCGCGCTTCCAGCGATGCTCGCGGGCGCGCTGGTTGCCTTCCTGCAGGCGATGACCCTGTTCGGCTCGCCGGCGATCCTGGCGATGCCGGCCGGCTTCCATACGATGACGACCAAGATCTGGAGCCTGTTCCAATTTCCGCCCAAGCCTGAGCTTGCTGCAGCCGCTTCGCTCCCGCTTCTTATTCTTACGATAATACTGCTGCGCGCGGAGCATATGGTGCTCGGTCGGCGCGGATACTCCGTCGTCGGCGGAAAGAACAGCGAGCCGCGCATCGTGCGGCTCGGCGGCTGGCGCTGGGTGCTGCTGGCAGGCGCAATGCTTGTGCTGATGTGTCCGGTGTTCCTGCCATATTTTGCACTGCTCAATGCGTCGTTCTCCAAAGTCGCCTCGCATCTGGTCTGGTTCAACAATTTCACCCTGCAGAACCTGCATTTCGTTTTCTACGAGCTGTCGGCGACGCAACTTGCGCTGCGCAATACCTTCATCCTCGGTACGTTGGCGGCGACGGCCGGCACGATCCTCGCGGTCGTGATCTCCTACGTCACCGCCCGCCAGGCAGTCGCCGGTCATCGCGTCCTCGGCTTTCTTGCCACTGCGCCGGTCGCCATTCCCGGCATTGTGCTCGGCGTCGGGCTGTTCTTCACCTACACGCGGCCGCCCTTCGTGCTGTACGGCACCTTGTGGATTCTTCTGATTGCCTTCGTCACCTTGAGCCTGCCGGCGGCCTACCAGCAGATGCAATCGGCGCTGCACGCTGTGCATCCCGAGCTGGAGGATGCGAGCCGCATCCTCGGCGCAAGCCGGCTGCGCTCGCTTTGGCAGATCACCGCGCCGCTGTTGCGTACCAGCGTGATCGCCACATGGTGCTTCGTCTTCGTTGGTGTCATCCGCGAATTGTCGGCGGCGATCATGCTGTTCACTTCGGAAACCAAGGTGCTGTCGGTGCTGATCTATGATCTCAACGAGAGCGGCGATCTCGCCGCCATCGCGGTGCTGGGGCTGCTGATGTTGGTCATCACCTTCGTCGTCGTAGCTCTGGCCAACAGCCTGCGCGGCGGCAATGCGCGCCGCAACGTCGCGGTAGGATAATCGTGGCGAGCAGTAACCTCCCGAAGACTTCCGTCGCCGAATATCTGGCCGAACACGTGGCCACCCTGCGCGTCGAAAAGCTACCGCCGACGGTGCGGCGCAAATGTGAGGATCTGCTGATCGACGTCATTGGCCTCTGCGTGACGGCGCGCAACGAAGATTACATCAAGAGCGCACTCGCCGGCTGCGACGATGACGGACCGTGCACCGCGATCGGACATGCACGCGGGCTCAGTACCGCCAGCGCGGCCTTCGTGAACGGCACGGCGGCGCACGGAGAGGATTTCGACGATACGTTCGAGGGCGGTCCGGTGCACGCCGGCGCGGTCATCGTGCCGGCGGTGCTGGCGGCCTGCGAGCGGCATCGACCCGACGGTTCTGCCGCGCTGCTCGGTATTGCGGTTGGGACGGAGGTCATGTGTCGCTTGAGCACGGTCGTGCCGAAGGCAGTGCACAAGGCTGGCTTTCATCCAACCGCGATTTTCGGCGTGATGGGAGCCGCGGCCGGGGTTGGCACGGCACTTGGGCTGAGTGCGAAGCAGATCGTCGATGCGTTTGGCATTGCCGCAAGCTTTGCTGGCGGAATTATCGAATATCTCGCCGAAGGTGCCTGGACGAAGCGGCTGCATTCGGGCTGGGCGGCGCAATCGGGCATTCGCGCGGCGCTGCTTGCCCGCGGCGACTTCCTTGGGCCGCGCACAGTATTCGAAGGCGTGCACGGGCTTTTCAACGGCTTCGCGCACACGACACAAGGCAACTATGGTGCGCTCATCGGCGATTTCGGAAAGAAATGGGTGACGGAAACACTCGCGTTCAAGCCTTATCCCTGCGGGACAATGGCGCATCCCTATATCGATTGTGCGAAACGGCTTGCCGCGCGCGGGATCAAGTCCGGCGATATCAAGGAGATGGTCTGCGAAGTGGCGGAGGGAACCGTCCACCGCCTGTGGGAGCCACTTGCTGACAAGCAGCGTCCGCCGAATGGCTATGCGGCGAAATTCGCGACGCCTTTTATATTGGCGACCGGCTTCGTGCGCGGCGGTGTTGGCCTCGAGGCCTTCACCGATCATGCTGTGCGCGACAAGGACGTGCTAGCGGTCGCGTCGAAGGTTCGTTACGTGATCGACCCGGACAATCCCTATCCCAACAATTTCACCGGCCACATCCGCGCCGTGCTCAATGACGGCAGCGTTGTCGAGGAGCGCCAGCCACATTTCCGCGGCGGAGCGAAAGAGCCGCTGACGCGCGCCGACATCGAGGAGAAATTCTCGCTCAATGTCTGTCACGGCGGCTGGGATGACAAGCGCGCTTCCGGCGTGCTCAAACAGCTGACGAAACTATATGACGGCAAGGTCGACTTGGCGTTTTTGAGAGGGTGATGAGATCTCATGGCTGAGGGCAAAGAACTCGCCGGGCAAGTTGCCATCGTCACCGGCGCCGGACGCAATATCGGCCGTGCGATCGCATTGGCGTTGGCCGAAGCCGGCGCCGCTGTCGTCGTAAATGTGCGGTCGAACAAGGCCGAGGCCGACGGCGTCGTCGGCGAGATCGAGAAGGCCGGTGGGCGGGCAATCGCCGTTCTTGGCGACGTCGGAGACGACAAGACCGCGGTTGCGCTCGCCGATGCAGCGCTGAAGAAGTTCGGGCGCATCGATATTCTCGTGAACAACGCCGCGTTGCGACGTGAGAAACATATTTCCGACATGAGTTTCGCCGACTGGCGCGAGGTGATGAATGTTATCCTCGACGGGACCTTCCGCTGCGTGCATGCTTGTCTGCCGGCGTTGCAGAAAAATGGCGGCAGCATCGTCAATATCGGCGGTATGAGCGCGCATATCGGTTCGAAAGACCGCGCCCATGTCATGACGGCAAAGTCTGCGCTGGTCGGCCTGTCGCGCGGTCTTGCGCATGATCTCGCGGCCGACAAGATCACCGCTAATTGTGTGGTGCCAGGTGCGATCGATACGACGCGACCTACTTCATCGCAGAAACCTGCCCATCATCTGACGCATGGCACAATTACCGGCGAACGTGGCAAGCCGCAGGATGTCGCGGCCATGGTGCGGTTTCTCTGCGGCCCCAGCGGACGCTACATCACTGGACAGACGATCCACGTCAGCGGCGGTGCCTACCTGGGGTCGTGATTGAGGTGACGGCACGCCTCCGAAAGTGCTAATCCAACAGCAATCCTGTTCCGGGTGACAACGAGGGTCTCATGTATTCCGATCTTGGTCTTTATATCGACGGCAAGTGGCTCAACGGCGAGGGCCGCAAGGGCGAGGACGTGATCAATCCGGCGACCGGCAAGACGCTGGCGCAGCTTCCCCATGCGAGTAAAGGCGACCTCGATGCCGCGCTTGCCGCCGCCGAAAAGGGCTTTGCAGCCTGGAAAGCAACGTCCGCCTACGACCGCTCAAAGATCATGCGCAAAGCCGCCGATCTGCTGCGCGAACGTTATGACCATGTTTCGAAGGTGATGACCCAGGAGCAGGGCAAGGTCTATGTCGAGTCGCGCGCCGAGGTGCTCACCAGCGCCGACATCATCGATTGGTATGCCGAGGAAGGCCGCAGAACCTATGGTCGCGTGATTCCTGGCCGCCAGAAGGGCGTGCGCCAGATCGTGCTGCAGGAGCCAGTCGGCGTCGTGGCCGCGTTCACGCCGTGGAATTTCCCGACACTGACGCCCGTGCGCAAGATTGCCGGTGCGCTTGCCGCGGGATGCTCGATCATCATCAAGGCGTCGGAAGAGACGCCGGGTGGTTGCGTCGAACTGGTGAAATGCTTCGCCGACGCCGGCCTTCCGGCGGGCGTGCTCAATCTCGTTTTTGGCGTCCCAGCCGATGTTTCCGAACATCTGATTCCGAAAAAATCGGTCAAGAAGATCTCGTTCACCGGCTCGGTACCGGTCGGCAAGCATCTCGCCGGCCTCGCTGCCAAAGGCATGAAGAAAGCGACCATGGAGCTTGGCGGGCATTCGCCGGTCGTCGTGTTCGACGATGCCGACCCTGAGAAAACCGCCGACACAATCGCGGCGTTCAAGTATCGCAATGCCGGTCAGGTCTGCATCTCGCCGACGCGCTTCTACGTGCACGAAAAGAACTACAGCAAGTTCGTGGCGCGCTTCACCGAGTATGCGAAGGGGCTCAAAATGGGCGACGGTCTCGAGAAAGGCATCACGCTCGGCCCGCTCGCCAACCCACGTCGGCTCGACGCGATGGAAAGCTTCGTCAACGACGCCAAGGACCGCGGCGGTAAGGTCGTCACCGGCGGCTCGCGCCATGGCAACCAGGGATTCTTTTTTCAGCCGACCGTGATTACCGATGTGCCGGACGATTCGAAGATCATGACCGAGGAGCCATTCGGGCCAGTGGCGCCGATCGTGCCGTTCAAGACCTTCGACGAGGTGGTTGAGCGCGCCAACTCGTTACAGTTCGGGCTCGCGGCCTATGCTTTCACGTCGTCCGACAAGAACGCCTCGGCGATCAGCGACGCATTGCAGTCAGGCATGGTCGGCGTCAACAGCGTAGCCATCTCGACACCGGAGACGCCGTTCGGCGGCATCAAGGAGTCCGGTTATGGCTCAGAAGGCGGCATCGAAGGCTTACAGGCCTACATGAACATTAAGTTCATTTCGCAGGCATAGAGCGGCGCGTGGACTCTACTTCTTTCCCGTCAGTCCGCGCTGGCACGCTTCCCATACCTTTGCAGGCGTCGCCGGCATGTCCATGTGGTCGGCGGCGCCGTTCGGAATTGCGTTCGCGATTGCGTTCATAACTGCCGCAATTGCCGCCGTCGTGCCCGCTTCGCCGGTGCCCTTAACGCCCAGCGGGTTGCTGGTCGCTGGCACCGAATGCACCGCCTCGCGCAGCTCGATCGGCATATCGTGGGCGCGCGGCATGCCGTAGTCCATGAATGACCCCGCCATCAGTTGCCCGCTTTGCGGATCGTAGATGGCGTTTTCGGTCAACGCCTGGCCGAGCCCGTTGGCGATCGAACCTTGAACCTGGCCTTCGACAACGATGGAATCGAGCATGACGCCCGGGTCATCGACCGCAGTATAGGTCACGAGGTCGACAGCGCCGGTGTCCGGATCGATCTCGACCTCAGCAATATGGCAGCCGTTCGGGAAAGTGAGAGGCGTCTCAGCCTTTTCCTTGGTGTCGAGACTTTCACCGATCTCCTTGGCACGTCGCGCTGTCTCGAACAGCGAAATCTTGCGGTCGGTGCCGACGACTTCGAAATTGCCGCTGCGGTACTGAATGTCCGCCTCCGACGCCTCCAGCAATGACGAAGCGACTTTCTTGCCTTTGGCGAGCATTACGTCGGCGGTGTGCACGATTGCGCTGCCGGCACACATCGCCGAGCGCGAGCCAACCGAAGCAAAACCCGTAAGCCCTTGCGCTGTGTCGCCGTGACGATGCTCTATTTTTTCTGGCTCGATGCCGAGCTTGCTGGCGAGCAGGCGCGGAAAAACAGTGGCATGGCTTTGGCCGGTCGATTGCACGTTGCAGCCCAGGATCAACTGGTCGCCGCCGGGAAACGAAACCGAGGCCTGCTCCATCGGCAGGGCGCCGGCGTGCTCCAGCATGAAAGACACGCCGATGCCGCGTAGTTTCTTGCGCTTTGCCGAGTCGCGCCGCCGCTTGTTGAAGTTGACGAAATCCGCAAGCTCCAGCGCCTTGTCGACAATCGCAGGGAAATCGCCGCTGTCGTAGGTATTGATCGGCGTCTTAAACGGCATCGCCGATGGCGGAATGAGATTTTTCTTGCGCAGTCGTACAGGATCCATTCCGATAATCCGCGCCGCTTCTTCCACCACACGCTCAAGTGCGTAGTTGGCCTCCGGTCGTCCGGCGCCCCGATAGGGGCCGATCGGGATGGTATTGCTGAAGTAACAGGCGACCGAGACGTCGATCTTCGGAATTCGATACATGCCCGGCAGGCAGCGGGCGAAGTTGTTCGTGTTGATGCCGACGCCCGCGGTGCTGACATAGGCACCCTGGTTGCACAGGTGCCGCATCCGCAGCGCCAGGAATTTGCCCTTCTCGTCAAGCGCGAGCTCCACTTCTGTGACAGTGTCGCGCGCCTGCGTGTCAGTGACGAACGCTTCCGAGCGCGTCGACTGCCATTGCACGGGGCGGCCGAGCTGGCGGGCGGCAATCAGCAATGCCGGATATTCGGGGTAGACCGGCGTTTTCATGCCGAACGCGCCGCCGACATCGTCCGTGATGACGCGCAACTTCTCGTTTGGCACGCCCATGATGGCGGCAGCCTGCGCGCGCAACGAGTCGGCGCCCTGCGAGCAGGCGTAAAGCGTGTAGTTATCGTTCGCCTTGTCGTAGATGCCGGTGGCGCCGCGGGTCTCCATTGACGCCACCACCATACGCTGGTTGGCGACTCGCACTTTCGCGACATGCGGCGCCTTAGTGATCGCTTCGGCAACATCACGCTCGTTCTGCTCGTCTGGGATCGGCCCTGGCCAATCGACGCAGAGATTGCCGGGCGCCTCGGCGTAGAGTTGGGTGCTGCCTTTCATCGCATCGTCGAGCGTAATGACGGCCGTTAGTTCCTCGTAGTCGACCTGCACCAGATCGGCCGCGTCCTGCGCGGCCGCTGCGGTTTCGGCGACCACCATTGCGACCGGATCGCCGACATGCATGACCTTGTCGCCGGCGAGCGAGGGACGGAACGGCATGATCATCTTGGCGCCGCCGCGGCCCGGCACCGGCGGGTGTCGCGAGACGGTCCCGACATTTGCCGCCTTCATGTCCTGCGCGGTGAGTACAGCGAGCACCTTCTTTGCCTTGCGCGCTTCGTCCGTCTTCACTGCAACGACGCGTGCGTGCGCATGCGGAGAACGCACAAAGGCGGCATAGGCTGTGTTGGGCAAGCGTGAGTCGTCCATGAAGTGGCCGCTGCCGCGCACCAAAGCGTTGTCCTCGACGCGCGGCGTTTGTCTGGTGCGGGGGGTCGTGCTCATGCGGATTCCGGATTTAGACGGGCGGGACCCCTGTTTATAGCGGAAAGAGCCGTCGCCAACAGGGGCTTGCGTCAACGCGTTGGCTGCGGCACTCAGGCGCTGCTTGCCGCGGATCGTGTGGCGTCTTTCGGGTGGTGAAATGAGCAACGTGCGAACAATCGATACCCATACCCATATTCTCACCGAGGAAACTGCCGCGCTGTTGCGCAAGGAAGCGCCCAAGGTCCCTGTAACCATCACCCCGGTCGATGCCGAGTCAGCAACGCTCGACGTCGGTGGCGTGGTCTATCGCCCTTTTCCGCGCGGCGGCTTCGATCTCGCGCATCGCTTGCGGGACATGGATGCGATGGGCGTCGATGTGCAGGTCCTGTCCGCCACGCCGCAAACCTATCTCTACAACCAGGATGCTTCGCTTGGCGCGATGACGGCTGCCATCCAGAACGACCAGATTGCAAAACTGGTAAAGCAGAATCCCCAGCGTTTCATGGGCATTGCGACGCTGCCGATGCAGGCCCCCGAAAAGGCTGCCGACGAGCTGAAGCGTGCGATGACCAAGCTAAACCTGTGCGGAACGATGTTTGCCTCCAACATCATCGGCAAGAACCTCGACGACCCGAGCTTCGAGCCGCTGTGGGCGACGGCGGAGGAGCTCGGTGCTTTCATCTTTATCCATCCGAACAACGTCGCCGGCGCCGACCGGATGAAGTCCTATTACCTGAGCAATCTCATCGGCAATCCGCTCGACACCACTATCGGTGCGGCCTGCCTTTATTTTGGCGGCGTGCTCGACCGCCATCCAAAATTGACCGTCGCGCTCGCGCATGGCGGCGGTTTCACGCCCTATCAGGCGGCCCGCTGGGAGCACGGTTGGCATGTGCGGCCGGAACCCAAGAAGAATATTGCCAAACAGCCGGTCGACATCGCCAAACGCTTCTACTACGACACCATTCTGCACTCAGCGCCAGTACTGGAATTCATGATCGAACATGTCGGCGCGGATCGTGTCATGCTGGGCAGCG
>DASSSM010000569.1:0-5220 GCA_035708425.1 Pseudolabrys sp. | reverse complement strand
TCATTGTCGCCGAGGCGAAGGGCGACGTCCTTGACGATGAGTTCAGCCATGCAGGCGCACTCCAAGGCGGACCGCGACGGCAAGGCCGACGCCGATCATGACCACATTAACGACTGACAGTGCCGACACCAGATCGACTGCGCCGGTGCCCCAGAGTGACACCAGGAGCGAACCGATCACTTCGGTGCCGGGCCCGAGCAGGTAGATGCCGGTCGAGTATTCGCGCACGAAAATCAGGAAGACCAGCAGCCAGCTTGCCAGCATGCCGTATTTGATCAACGGCACGGTGACGTCGCGTTTGACGCGCAGGTCGCTGGCCCCGGCGGTGCGTGCGGCTTCTTCCAGTTCCGGAGCGACCTGCAGCAATGTGCCGGAGACGAGCCGCATGCCGTAGGCAAGCCAGACAATGGAATAGGCGAGCCAGATCGAGACCAGCGTTGACTTGAGCGGCGACAGGAACGGGACGAATAGGAACACCCACAGCAGCGCAAGACCGGCAACGAGGCCCGGCATCGCCCTTGGCACCATCACGAGGTAGTCGACAAGCCGTGTCCAGCCCGAGTTCCACCGGTGCACCGCAAGGGCGATGGCGGTGTAGCACGCGACAGCAAGCGCGCCACCGATGACGCCGATGCCTAGCGTATTGAATATACCTCGGACGACGTTCGGATAGCCGATGAGTTCGCGATAGTGATCGAGCGTCAGCACATCGAGTAGCCGCACGCCTTCGCCCCAGGTCACGACGAAAGAGCGTAGCGTAATGCCGGAGATCGGCACGACCACGGTCACAAAGAGCCACAAAACAATTCCGGCGAAGGCGACCCAGCGCCAGCGATGCAGGGGAAGCGGCTGCGTCTTAAGGCCTTTGCCGCGCACAGAAACATAGCGTTGCGCCTGGCGCAGCAGCATGCGCTGCATGAAAACCAGTGGCGCGGTGATCGCGATGATTGCCACAACGACGACAGCCATCAATTGATATGACGGCACGCCGAGCTTGTTGGTGAGCTTGAACAGATAGGTCGACAGCACCAACAGGTCCTGCGGATCGCCCAGCACCAGCGGTAGGCCGAACAGTTCGAAGCCCAGGAAAAACACGAGCACGCCGGCAAACAGGATTGCAGGCAGGATCATCGGCAGGCTGACGCTAATGGCGACACGGAACGGGTTGGCGCCGGACACGCGGGCGGCCTCTTCGAGGTCGGTGCTCAGTCCGCGTAGTGCGGCCGCGCTGTAGAGGTAGACGTGCGGGACGTGCGTGAGTCCTGCGATCATGATCAGCGCCAGCAACGAATAGAGATTCCACGGCACGAAGCCGAGAACATCTTTTGCAAGCGTCGAGAAAATTCCGACCGGGCCAATCGCCACGACATATCCGAACGCAATCACCACCGCGGAAACGAAAATCGGAATCAGGATCAGCGGCTCGAGATACTGCCGGCCGGGTACATCGGTGCGAACCATCAGGAAAGCGAGCAGCGCACCGAGAGGCACTGCGATGGCAGCCATGCCGCCCGCGATGGCGATCGTGGTCCAGAACGCCTGCCAGAAATCAGGATCGGCGAGCACGAACGAATAGGCAAGCAAGCCGACCTTTGCCGAAGGGTCGAAAAACGGCGCGGTGAGGAAGCTCTGGTAGACCACAAGCGAAAGCGGCGCCACCACGACAAGCGTGGTGACGCCGAGCACAAGCAAACGGTACACGACAATGGGCATGGCTGCCCTTGATCCGGTGCGCCCAAAGGGCGACGCGCTATGCCTATTGCCCCTTCTTCGCCTGCTGCCATTTCGACAGGAAGGCAAGGCGCTTGGCCTGGTCGAGATTCTCCAAGAGCGTCTGGTCGATCGGAACAGGCCGCGCTTTGTCGCCGATCAACTGCGTAACGCCCTTGATCGTCGCCTCGCCATCAACGTCTGAACGAAGCGAATAAAGATCGGCCTTGTTTGCGATTATTTCCTGTCCGCGCTTCGACAGGATGTAATCGAGGAAGAGCTTGCCGGCGTTCGGGTTCTTGGCGTGCTTGGAAATGAAGGCAACGCGCGAGGTCACCATTGTGTAGTCCTTCGGCAGAATGATGCCGAGGTTGGGATCCTTCTTCGACCGGCCGAGTGCGTAGGAGCCGAAAACCCCATAGGCGATCAGGTGTTCGCCAGACGTCACGCGTTCCATCATGGCGCCGGCGCTTGTGTAGAGTTTCGCCTGCGCCTTGCCCATTGCCTTGAAGAGGTCCCATGCCTGCGGGAAATCCTTGATGTCCGCATTGCAGAACAGATAGCCGACGCCGGAGCGCTCGGGATCGTATGCAGTGATTTTGCCTTTGTAGAAATCCGTCTTGGCGTTGAGCAGCTTCAAAAGGTCGGTGTGGTCTTTCGGCACGTCCCCTTCGGGAACGAGACGTTTGTTGTAGACGAAGGTGATGGGCTCGTAGGTCGTGCCGTAGGCCGAATCCTTCCACACCGCCCATTTTGGCAGCGCCTTGATCTCCGGCGAGGCATAGGCCGCGGCGTGGCCGTCGGCGACAAGCTTCACCTGAAGATCCATCGCCGAAGACCAAATGACGTCTGCTGTGCCACTATTGGCCGCAGCCTCGGCGATGAAGCGGTTATAGAGCTCGGTTGAATTGAGGTCGGAGTATTCGACCTTGATGCCGGGGTATAGCGTCTCGAAATCTTTAATCAACGGATTGGCGGCAACCGCGTCAGTGGTCGAGGAGATGACGAGCTTGCCTTCGTTCTTGGCGGCATCGACGATCTTGGCGTAGTCCGCCGGATAACTTTGCGGTGCCTGCGCCTGGGCGGCGCCGCTGAGGGCCAGTACGGTTGCGGTGAAAACGGCGGATATGACGTGACGCATGGCAGCTCCCTTGGCGTTTTTTCGGCGCCTGCCCCCGCGGCGGCCGTTCGGCACGATGCTACTCCAGGGCTTCGGCACGCGCCTAGGCCTGCAAAAGCGAAAGCCTGAGCTTCGGGAATTTCAGCCGGCAAAACCCCCGCTGTCGAGGAAGGCCTGCTCTTCCGCTGTGGTCGTGCGGCCGACGATCGCATTGCGATGGGGAAACCGTCCGAACCGCCGGATGATATCGGCGTGTATCTCAGCCCATTTCAGATTTTCTGCATCGCCAGCGGCCTTGTTAAAGGAAACGCAGCGTTCCTGGTCTGCGAGATCCTCGGAATGCTCGAAGGGAAGGTAAAAGAAATTCCGCAATTCTTTCGGTACCTGGCTGTCGAATCCGCGAACGATGGCTCCAGCCGTAATGGCGCGCGCCAGCGGGTCGGTGGCAAATGCCCGCGCGTCACTGCGAAACATGTTGCGCGGGAACTGATCCAGTAAAATGAGCAACGCCAGCGCCCCTTCGGCGCTCTGCTCCCAGCCGGATAGTTGTCCGGCAGCGGCCGCCTCGTAGGTCGTAAGAAAACGTTCGCGGATCTCATCGTCGAAGGCCGGATCCTTTTTGAACCAGTGGTCGGGCCCGGCCTTCTGCCAGAACGACACGACGTCGGCTGCACGTTCGACCATTGCACCTCGTATCAATTGGCGGACGGCTGCCCCGGCTCGTCGCGCAAGGCGCGCCGCAAGATCTTGCCGACGTTGGTTTTCGGCAGTTCGTCGCGGAATTCGATCTGCTTCGGCACTTTATAGCTGGCAAGGCGCGAGGCGAGGAAGGCGCGCAGGTCGTCTGCGGTGACATCGGGCTTTTTCTTGACCGCGTACATCTTTCCAATCTCGCCAGAGTGTTCATCGGGCACGCCGACGACGGCGCATTCCAGCAGCCCGCCATGGCTCATGGCTACTTCCTCGACCTCGTTCGGGAATACCTTGAAGCCCGACACGGAGATCATGTCCTTCTTGCGGTCAACAATGCGCACACGGCCCTGCTCGTCCATCATGCCGACGTCGCCGGTGCGGAAAAACCCGTCTTTCGTCATCGCTTTTGCGGTCTCATCGGGCGCCTTCCAGTAGCCCGCCATGACCTGCGGACCGCGTGCGCAGATCTCGCCCTGCCCGCCGATCGGCAATTCACGCCCGTCGTCATCGCGGATGGAGATTTCAGTTGACGGCAGCGGAAGACCGATAGTTCCGGTCCATTCATTGATATCGCCGCGGTTGCATGTAAGCACCGGCGAGGTCTCGGAGAGGCCGTAACCCTCGATGATCGGCTTGCCGGTGGCCTTCACCCAGGCGTCGGCAACCGGTTTCTGGACGGCCATGCCACCGCCAATCGTGCATTTCAGCATGCTCCAGTCGATCTTGCCGAATTGGGGATTGTGGAGCAGCGCATTGTACAGCGTGTTCACCGCGGGGAAGATATTTACCTTGTAGTGCGAGAGCACCTCCACCAAACCGGAAATATCGCGCGGGTTTGGAATCAGCAGACACATTCCGCCGATGCGCATGCTGAGTAAAAGGCATCCGGTCAGGGCGAAAATGTGGTACAGCGGCAGCGCCGTGACGATGATCATATGGTCGACTTTCGGTGGGATATCGACCATCGGCTGATTCCACGCTTCAACCTGCAACATGTTCGCGACCAGGTTGCGATGCAGAAGCATCGCACCTTTCGCGACGCCGGTGGTACCGCCCGTATACTGGAGGAATGCGATGTCGTCGGGCGTCAGCGGCGATGCCTCAAGTGCCATCGCGTGTCCAGCTGCAACGGCGTCATTGAATTTGGTTGCGCCCGGAATCGTGTAAGTCGGCACCATCCTTTTGACATAACGAACGACCGCGTTGACAATTGTACCTTTCACCGTGCCAAGCATGTCGCCCAGACTCGCGATCACGACATGCTTGACCTGCAGATTCGGCAGCGCCTGTTGCAGGACGCCGGCGAAATTTTCGAGCACGATGATGGCTTCCGCACCGGCATCGGTGAGCTGGATTTCCAGTTCGCGCGGCTTGTAGAGCGGGTTCACGTTCACGACGGTGCAGCCGGCACGTAGAATCGCGGCGATGGCGATCGGATATTGCAGCACGTTCGGCATCATGATGGCGACGCGCGCGCCGCGTTTCAGCCCGAGATTTTGCAGCCATGCTGCAAGGGCGCGTGATGTCTTTTCCAGGTCAGCATAGGTCAGTGACTTGCCCATGCAGGCGCAGGCTTCGCGCTCGGAAAATTTTGTGAAGCTTTCCTCGAACATCGTGACCAGCGACGGGTAGCGCGTCGCGTCGATCTCGCTCGGTACGCCCGGCGGGTAATGTCGCAGCCAGAGTCGCTCCATGAT
>DASSSM010000568.1:0-5121 GCA_035708425.1 Pseudolabrys sp. | reverse complement strand
CTGCCTTCGCGAATACGAACCTCGACGCTGTTGCCGCGGACGACAAGTCCCGTATAGCCGATGCGCGGGCGCGCATCGAGCAACACACGGCGGACATCATCACGCAGGGCCTCGAGTTTTTCCTTGCGGACTGCGGCGCTGTCGACTTCAAGCAAGATATGCGAACCGCCCTGGAGATCCAGACCGAGGACCACGTGACGCTGAGCCCATTTAGGCCAGCTCTGCACCATCTTCTCCGGCAGGAAATTGGGAACGGCAAACAGACAGACGATAAGCGCCGTCAGGACAATCGCCGTCGCCTTCCACCGCGTGAAATAAAGCATGACGTCCCGACTTGCGGCTTAAAGGCCATGGCCGCCGGCTTCAGCTGGCGGTGGCCTCTTCCTTGACAGGTTCACCTTTGGCGCGGACGTCGGTGACCATCTGCCGCATCTGGCGAATGCGCACGTCGTCCGCAATTTCGATCTCGATCTGATCATCGTCGATCACTTTGGTGACCTTGCCGATCAGGCCGCCATTGGTGACGACAGTGTCGCCCCGCCGCACATTCTTGACCATTTCCTGATGCTGCTTCACGCGCTTCTGCTGCGGGCGAAGAATCAGGAAATACATGATGACGAAAATCAGCGCGAACGGGAGCAGCGATACCAGCATGCCGCCGTCGCCGCCCGCCCCGCCGAACAGCGATCCTTGCGCAAACGCAGGCGTTATGAACATTGAAGCGTGTTCCTTGCGTAGTTTGCCAGCACCCGGCCGCGCTCTATTTTCGCGCGGACTATAGCGGCCGCCCGTCCAATTGCAACGATGGTTAGCCCGTAAAAATAGGCCATTTGCGGCCATTTTGTCCCAGGGCCGCTTGCTTGGCCAACGCCGCCCCGCTAAGAGCAGCCCGAATTTCCGGAAGCAATCTAATGGCCAAATCGAAGTCAAAATCGCCGCGCAGGTCGGCACCGAAATCGAAACGCGCCGCCAGCAATAAGGCCCCGGGCGACGTCCTCGAACGCATCGCCACCGCGCTTGAACGCTTGGCCCCGCGGCGGGCGGCTGCCGCCGATTTCGATGCCGCCAACGCCTTCATCTGGCACCCCGACGGGCGACTCGCCCCGGTGGCCCGCGTCAACCGCGTCGAGATGTCACTTCTCAAAGGTATCGACCGCGTTCGCGACGTGCTGGTCGAAAATACCGAGCGGTTTGCCAAGGGCCTTCCGGCCAACAATGCCCTGCTATGGGGCGCCCGCGGCATGGGGAAGTCCTCGCTCGTCAAAGCTACGCACGCGGGCGTCAATGCTGACTTGGGCAGCGGAAAAAGATCGCGGCCACTCAAGCTGATCGAGATCCACCGGGAAGACATCGACAGTCTCCCAGCCCTTATGGCGCTTACACGAGGCTCCCAGCACCGTTTCATCGTGTTTTGCGACGATCTTTCTTTCGACGCCGAGGACACGACCTACAAGTCTCTTAAAGCAGTACTTGAAGGCGGTATCGAAGGGCGGCCGGACAACGTGATTTTTTATGCCACGTCGAACCGCAGACACCTCATGTCCCGCGACATGATGGAGAATGAGCGCTCGACGGCGATCAACCCCGGCGAAACCGTGGAAGAAAAGGTTTCGTTGTCGGACCGGTTCGGCCTATGGCTCGGCTTCCATCGCTGCAGCCAGGACGAATATCTCGCGATGGTCGACGGCTATGTCGCACACTACAGGATTCCCGTTCGCGGCGAGGCCCTGCATCGTGAGGCCTTGGAATGGTCGACGACGCGCGGCTCGCGCTCAGGTCGCGTGGCGTGGCAATTCGTGCAGGATCTCGCCGGACGCCTCGGCGTCGCGCTGAAAAATTAGGCGCCGCCGAGGAATTGCGTCGGATCAACCGGGGTCGATCCTTTCCGGATCTCGAAGTGCAGCTGCGGCGACGTCACGTTGCCGGTCTGTCCGGCATGCGCAATCACCTGCCCCCGCCTGATTGTGTCGCCGCGCTTGACGAGCAACTCACGCGCATGCGCATAGGCGGACACATATCCGTTCGAGTGACGGATCAAAACGAGATTACCGTAGCCCTTGAGCTCGTTGCCGGCGTAAGCAACGACGCCGTCATCGGCCGCCTTGATGGGCGTCCCTTCGGGAACGGCGAGATTGATGCCGTCATTCTGCGTGCCGTTCGGCTTGCTGCCGAAACCGGCAATGACGCGGCCACGAGCGGGCCAGCGGAACGACGGCATGGCCCCGCCTGGTTCCGCAGCCTTGACAGCCGTTTCGGTCGTCTGTGGCTCTTCCTTGGCGACATGCGCGGTCTGCGCAGGCGCAGCGCTCGCAACCTTGATCTTCTTCTCAGCCGGAGCAGTGCGAGGCTCCGCGACCTTGGGAGGCGCAGGCGGTTGGGCGGCTGCGACCTGATGACCACCCTGCGGAATGGTCAGCCGCTCACCGACGCTCAGCTTCTTGGAAGAATCAATGTGATTGGTTTTGGCAAGCGCGGCCACCGATACACCAGTGCCGCGGGAGATGCTCATAAGAGTCTCACCCGCCTTCACCACATGAACGCCTCCACCCGCCTTGGGCTGCGCGGCATATGTCGGCGCGCTTTTCGGCGACGTCGAGACGTAGCGCGGTATGACCAGCCGCTGACCCGGCCTGATCTGGCCCGGCTCACGGATGCCGTTGGTCTGCATAAGAGCGGTCACCGGCACACCGTGTTTGCGTGCGATGCTCTCGACCGTCTCGCCGTAACCTACCGTCACAGGCGCACCGCCGTTCCAGGTCCAATGGCCGGAAGCCGACCCTGTTACATCGGAATATTGAGCATTCGAATGATAGCCGCCAGAGCTCGGCGTGTATGCCGCCGGTGTATATGTCGGCGCGGGCGCCGCTGCGACGGTCGCCGGCGGCGCTGGCAGAGGTTGAGCCTCGACACGGCCGGCCGCTGAATACGTCGGTGTTGCGGCGGCCACGTTCTGTGGCGGACGATCAGTCGTGTAGGAACTGGAGTCGAAGCGCGCGGAATCCGAACAACCGGCGGCGGCTAGACCGACCAGCGCGAGAACTGCAACGCGCGGCCATGCAAGCAGGCGAGACTCCACCTTGGGGCACGGCATGTGGTTACTCACTCGTACACAGAAAATGTAGAGTTCGAATAAACCAGCCGCGAGTAAACAAGCGTTTAAGAATTAACGCGCTGCTACCGATGAAATTTGAGCGGACAAAAATGTCACGGTTGACCCAGTCCCGGACAACTACAGTTCCTGCGCCTGCCCCGGAAGCATCGGCACAAAACGGACCGGAATGAGGCTTTCCCGCTGAGTTCCCGTTTGCGACTTGGTAAGCTTGATAATGTGTTGCGATCCCTCGTGCGAGCCGAGTGGCAGGACCATGATGCCGTTATCAGCAAGCTGGGCCATGAGTGTTTCGGGTATCGTCTCTGCCGCGGCCGTGACGATGATGCGATCAAAGGGCGCCCGCTCCGGCATTCCGGCAAACCCGTCGCCGGCGACAACTTCGACATTGTTGTAGCCAAGCGCCTTGAGCCGTTCGCGCGCTTGATCGGCGAGCGTGCGGTAGCGCTCGATCGTCACCACTTCGCGAGCCAGGCGCGACAGGACGGCCGCCTGATAACCTGAGCCCGTGCCGATCTCCAGGACACGATGGGTGGGACCCACATCGAGCTGCTCTGTCATGTAGGCCACGACGTAAGGCTGGCTGATGGTCTGGCCACACGCGATCGGCAGAGCCTGGTCGGCATAAGCGCTTGCCGCAAACGCCGTTTCGACAAAATATTCGCGCGGCACTTCGTCCATCGCCCGCAAGACCGCTTGATCTGCAATACCCCGCCGCCGCAGGGTCAGCAGGAACTCCATATGATCATCGCCCTGCTGACTGCGCGTTCTTTTTGTCACGTTTGGGCCCCTTTACCGGCACTATTACCATGTTTGCTGGAAATTGAGCTAAGCTTACCGCTCGCGTTGCATAGCCGATGGAACCCAACGGCCCGCGACCGAGTTGCAAGGCGGGAGATCAGCCATGACAAATTCCTCGGCGACGCCACGCCTTCTCGTGGTCGAGGATGAATATTTGATCCGCATGCTGCTCGAAGACATGCTGGACGACCTCGGCTACGGGATTGCCGCGGCCGTCGGCACACTGTCGGAGGCGCGCCAGATCGCGACCGACGGTGACTTCAGCGCCGCGATCCTGGACGTCAATCTCGACGGCCAGGAAATTTATCCGGTCGCGGATATCCTGACCAAGCGCGGCCTGCCATTCGTATTCGTCACCGGCTACGGCGAGCGCAGCCTGCCGGAGCCCTATCGCGGCCGCCCTGCCCTGCAGAAGCCATTTCAGGCGGAGCAGTTGAAAACGACACTCGCCGGGCTACTGAGCTAGTCGAAAACGTCCGCCAGTTTTGTCATGAATGGCTCGTCGGTGAGATCGAGCCGCAACGGCGTGAGCGCAATGCGGTTTTCCGTCAGCGCCGCGAGATCGCTGCCTGGCGACGCGCCAGAAACGCCGCCGCGCCCGAAGGCAATCCAGTAATAGGGATTGCCGCGCCCGTCGTGGCGCGCATCAATGCGTAAAAGCTCCTGGTCGCGCTTGCCCTGCACCGTCACGGCAACGCCCGCGACCTGATCGGGTTGGCAATCCGGAAAGTTGACATTAACGAGGACATCGCGGGGCATCCCTGCCTTCAGCACCCGCCTGATCAGATCGGGCGCGTGCTTGACCGCAGTGTCCCAATAAGGATGGTGCTTCGTAGTAAACGCGTAGGCCTGCGAGAGCGCAAAAGACGGAATGCCGAGCACAGTGCCTTCCATGGCGCCCGCGACAGTGCCGGAATAAGTGACATCTTCCGCGCAATTACGGCCGCGATTGACGCCTGACAGGACGAGGTCGGGCTTTTCTCTCATAAGATGCCGCACGCCCATGATAACGCAATCGGTTGGCGTCCCCTTGACGGCAAAGTGCCGCTCGCCGACCTCCCGCATGCGCAGCGGATCATTCAACGAGAGAGAATGCGACACCCCGGACTGGTCGATTTCAGGCGCAACAATCCACACTTCGTTGGAAAGAGCGCGTGCAATCTCCAAGCAGGCGGCAAGTCCCGGCGAATGAATGCCGTCGTCGTTGGTGA
>DASSSM010000567.1:0-5706 GCA_035708425.1 Pseudolabrys sp. | reverse complement strand
CTTCGCGTTCGCCGGTCTTTTCGGCTTTGGTAACCTGCCGGTAGCTCGCGCCGGCCTGTGGGCTGAACTTCTTGAAGGCGTCGAATGAAAAGACCACGTCGTCGGGCGTGACCGGCTTGCCGTCATGCCATTTTGCGTTGGAGCGCAATCGGAACGTCGCCGAAGAATAATCGTCTGGGTGGGTGACAGCTTCGGCAAGGAGGCCATAGCTGCTGGCAACTTCGTCGAGCGCCGACACCATGAGGGTGTCGTAAAGAAATTCAATGCCGCTCACCAAGGAGCCCTTTACGCCCGCGACGACGGGATTGAAATTGTCGAAACCTCCGAGCGCGATTTGCGACGCGGTGCCGCCTTTCGGGGCTTTCGCGTTCACATAATCGAAATGCTTGAATCCCGCTGAATATTTCAGATTGGAAAGTTTCGAGAGACCGTGACGCCAAGCGGCCGGTTCACGAGCATGAGCCGCTGAAATTTGCAGTGCACTTTTGAGAGCCGGCGGCCCTCCCGCGAGCACGAGGAGGGCGGTCTTCATCAGGGATCGGCGGTCCATTGGCACTCCACACACTCGGCTCGCGCAAGACGGCCATTATGCGTGAACCGCACGGATTTTAAAGACCGCCCGGCTCAGCGCCGCTGATAGTTCAGCATCGCAGACGTTTTTCCTTTAGGGAAGCGCCGTCTGGCCGCCGTCCAATGACTGGACGTCGGCCTGAAAACAACAAGGCGCCGAATAAACATCCGGCGCCTCGTCGGTTTAGATCATCGATGGGCCCGCGAAGGACCTATCTCATAACGCTCAGCCTGGGCAGACCGAGAGACCGGTGCAAGCGCCAAGGGTGTAGTTCACCTGTTCGCTGCCCGCAGCCGCTTCCAGCGCCTCGTCGGAGACTTCAAAAGCCAGTACGTCTTCTTGCTTAGTCATGGTTACAATTCCTTTCGTTTGCCAGCGGCGCCGGCAGTGAGAAGGTCGATTAGAAAACCGGAACGCCCCCCCAGCGCCATAGGCCTATGATCGGATGCAGAAATTGCAAAGTCAATTGGGGAAAAGCCTATCCCTGCAGTTACTTATGACCGTTCCACGACGAAATCCCCCGAGCGATGATGTCATCTGGTTGCAGGGCACGGCGCTTAATTCCTGCAGTTGCTGTTGGGCCACCGAGTTCGGCTCCCATCGGTGCTAAATCCCGCGCAGATTCAAAAGCCTTGGCCCGCCCTCCCGCGATGCAGCAAGGGCCCTCGCTCGGGTATAATCGTTAGGTACTGTGAGGCCGCATGGATTCTTTTTACGACCGTCTGATCGATCGCGCGGCGACCATCGATGACCTTCTTTCAGACGACTTCGAAGCCATATCCGGAGAAAAGGATCGCGCTGGCTTCGGTCAACGCCGGCTGGCTGCCTGGTGCCAGTCCGCCGCGAGCGGCGATTGGTCGCTCTTTGGGCGCAGGATCGAACGTGATGGGCTGGATTCCGCCGGCATTCTTGCACGGCTGACGGCCGTCCGCCGAAAGCCGGCCGTGCCGATGCCGCTGTGGGCGGCGGATGCCACGTGGGTTTTGCCCGCGCTTGAAACGACCGCCAGTAAGTCCGCAGCCGAGCTGCTCGGGAGCAAAGCCGAGCCGGTGGCATTCGAGCATCTTTTAGCTGGCGTGGTGGAACGCGCTGAAGCACTGCTGCAATCAGGGCTCGACGTCAAAACGGCCGCGAACCTGAAGGCGCCTGCGTACGATTGCCTCCGGCGTGCGCTTCTTGCCGAACTTTCCGAGTTGGCCGCCCCGGCGTTTTACGAACGCTTCGCAGCGATGCGGAACGCGGCTGAAACCGCGGGGCCTCGGCAGGACTCTCGGACGGCGCTCTACGAAAAATTCGTGTCCGAGATGAAGACCGGCGGGTTCCGGCAGCTCTTCGAGGAGAAGCCGGTGCTCCTGCGGCTGATTAGCACGATTGTCCGGCAATGGGTCGGGACCTCTCGCGAATTCATCCAGCGGCTTGATGCCGATCTGCCGCTCATTCGCAGCGTTGTGCAGGCCGGCGGACAGGGCGGAGTCGTTCAGATTGAAGGTGGCTTTTCCGATCCGCACAACGGAGGCCGTTCGGTCAAGATCGCCATTTTCGCAGACGGCTCCAAGGTCGTTTACAAGCCGAAAGATCTGCGGGTCGATGTTGCCTGGCAGAAGCTGATAGACCGTTTGAACCGCGCGGCGCCCCCGGTCGAACTAAGAACGGCGCGCGCGCTGGCGCGCGACGGCTACGGGTGGACCGAATGTATCGAGCATTCCGGGTGCGCCACATCCGACGAGTTCAAAGCCTTTTTCAGTCGCGTCGGGGCCTGGCTTGCGCTCTTTCACTGCTTCGCCGCCAACGACATGCATCAGGAAAATATCGTTGCCGCCGGAAGCCATCCGGTGCCGATCGATCTGGAGACCATCCTCCAATCGTCGAGCAGCGAACAAAGACCCTCCGAGCCGGACGATGCTGCGTTTGATGCCGCCACGGAACAGCTCGCCAACTCGGTGATGGCGACGGGTTTGCTTCCGGCCTATGGCCGCGGCCCAGACGGGAAGGTTTTTGCGATGGGCGGCGTGACCGCGGACTGGAATACCAAAATCAGAATCAAGTGGGAGAACATCAATTCCAATGACATGCGTCCGACGCGCTGGAAAGAGGTCGTCGCAAACAATCCCAACCTGCCGCACGTGAACGGGCTTTACGCGAAATTTTCCGATCACATTGAGGAGCTGATTGCGGGCTTTGACGCCTATGCGCGATTTCTTTTGGAAAACGGAAAGAGCGCCGCGCTGTTCGACGGCTTTTCCGGCCTTACTGTCCGAAAGGTCGTTCGGGCTACACGATTCTACGCCATGTTGCTCCAGCGTTTGAAAAATCACAAAATGATGGATGACGGTGTTGCGTGGTCGGCGCAGGCGGACTTCGTGGCGCGCCTCGCCGATTGGGATGCAGCCGACGATCCGCTTTGGCCGGTCCAGCGCGCGGAAAGATCCGCGCTTCTGACGCTGAACATTCCACACTTTGTCTCGGCGACAGACGGCGATGAGCTGAAGGATGAGGCGGGTTTTCGGATGCGGCTGCCGTCAACCGACGGTCTTACTCGCGCAAGCGCGCGTTTCGCCCACCTTGATCGTGACGAGATCGATTGGCAGGTCAAGGTCGTCAAGATCAACACAAACTCGCTGGTGGCTGCTGGCCGTCCACCGACATCGACTGCGCGGCGGCAGCTGCCGGAATTGCGCGGGCCGGCGCCTTCGGATCTGACTTTCCGGGCTGAGGCTCAACGGGTCGCCGATGAATTGGCAACTTATGCTGTCCGACGCGGTCCGGCCGCCGCCTGGATCGGACTCGACTGGCTTGGCGATGCCGAGGTGTTCCAGCTCGTAACGTTGGGGCCCGATTTGTACAACGGCACGGCGGGTCTTTCCCTTTTTCTGTCCGCACATGCTGCGGTCACGGAGCAATCGGCGTCACGTGAACTGGCGCTCGCCGGCGTCGCGCGGCTTCGGAAGCAGATCAAGTCCCGGAATGCAGCAAGAACCGCCCGGTCTCTCGGCCTTGGCGGCGGGACGGGTCTCGGCTCGATCGTTTACGCCTTGACAGTGATGTCGAAAAATCTGCGCGATCCCGGATTGCGTGACGATGCCCATGGTGCGGCCGAGCTTGTGACCGATGAACTGATCGCGGCAGATAAACGTCTGGATGTGATTGGAGGAAGTGCGGGCGCCATCCTTTGCCTGCTCCGTCTTTACCGTGACGGGCAATCCGAGGCGGTGCTTCGCCGCGCCGTCAAGTGCGGCGAACATTTGCTCGCACAACGCCGGTTAGGGGAGCCAGGGCGCCGCAGTTGGGTGGGGCAGGGCCTGGGTTCACGCCCGCTCAACGGAATGTCACATGGTGCGGCCGGATTTGCATATGCGCTCACCTCTTTGTCGGCCGTGACCGGGCGGGAAGATTTCGCTGCGGCTGCACAGGAGTGCGTTGACTTTGAGAATTCCAGCTTCAGCCCGCAGCGTGGCAATTGGCCTGATTTGCGTGTCGAAGGTGGGGAAGCCTGGCCCTGTCAGTGGTGTCACGGAGCGCCCGGCATAGGTCTTGGAAGGATCGGCATGGCTCGCCTGCCAAGAACAAGCGGTGCGGTCTTGAAAGCCGATGTTCAAGGTGCCGTCGATGGCACACAAGCTGCATGGCCTCCATCCCTCGATACGTTGTGTTGCGGGACGCTGGGCAGCGTCGAATTCTTGTGCGAGGCGGGCGATCTGCTCGGACGCAACGATCTTCAAGAGCTTGCCAAACGTGAGTTGGCCAGCGTGCTGCAGTACGCAATGGATAAAGGTGACTACCGTTGGAACAGCGGAGAGCGGCGATTCAATTTGGGCCTCTTCCGCGGCATGGCCGGGGTCGGTTACACCGCCTTGCGGCAGGTCGATCCGTCATTGCCCAACGTGCTCATTTTCGAGTAGTCGCTGAAATCCGGCCTTCCGTCTTAACCGGTGAGAATTCAGAGCGATCAAATGTCGCTGCGAGCCGGGTTGCGCCGGGAACGCAGCTGCGCGGGCCGGGGCAGCCCTTGCCGTGATGCGCTCGCCGCGCGACTATGGCGTCAATGAGAAGACGTCCAAATTCGACTACTTGGTATGGGAGGGCTTATGAGTACAACTCCGAAATTTGCAGCGCTGGTTGCGGCACTCGTTCTTGGCGTCACAGCAGGAGCCGCCGACGCGAAGGATAAGGTGAAGGTCGGCTTCATCGGTCCGCTTACCGGCGGCGTGTCCGTGAACGGACTTGGCGGGCGCAACTCCGCCGATCTGGCGGTTCGCCTGCGCAATGCGGACCCAAAATCAAAATACGAATACGAAATGGTCGTGCTCGACGATGAGTGCAAGCCGAACGTGGCGGTGCAGGTTGCGACCAAGATGGCAGCCGACAAGGATATCATCGCCGGCGCAACTCACTATTGCTCGGTGACGGCGATCGCGACTGTCGACACCTATCACAAGTTCGGTTTCCCGGTGATCGTGTGGGGTGCGGTGCTTCCCGACATCACCTACCGCAACAAGTATGAGGAGGTTCATCGCGTCAACGGCACGATGATCAACCAGAACGACGCCAACGCCGAGCTGATTTCGAAGCTCGGGTACCAGACGATAGCAGTGATCCACGACACCACGGACTACGGCAAAGGCCACAACGAATATTTCAGCAAAGCGCTCGCCAAGATCGGCAAGGCCAAGATTGTCGGCACATTCGGCGTCACGGCCGATCAGCAGGACTTCACCGCGGAACTCACCAAGATCAAGGCGCTCAACCCGGACGTCATCTATTTCGGCGGCTTGACGCCGATCGGCGTGCGCATCCGCTCGCAGATGGACAAGCTCGGCATCAAGGCTGCTTTTGACGGCACGTCGGGCATCGTGTCGGACGCCTATATCCAGGGATTGGGTCCTCTCGCCGAAGGCACGCTGGCCTTCCGTGAGGGCGCTCCGGCCGAGAAGCTGCCCGGCGGCAAGTTCTTCATGGAAAAATACAATGCACAGAAATACGACAATCCGCCCGAGGCCTATGGTCCATTCGCCTACGCTGCGATGGACATGATCCTGGATACGATCGAGAAGGTCGGGCCGGATCGCAAGAAGGTCATCGCGGACTTGGCGAACGTGAAGGATCGGGACTCGATCGTCGGAAAGATCACGTTCGAC
>DASSSM010000566.1:0-2840 GCA_035708425.1 Pseudolabrys sp. | reverse complement strand
GTCGGGACCAATCGGGCCCCTGTAGACCTGTGCACCTGCCGGTGCCGCCGGCGCCGCCTGTTCACCCGCGACTGACGCGCTCGGCGGCGGATCGAGCGGCCCTTTGCGTCCGCACGCAGCCAAAGCAAACGACGCGGCCAGGGCACCGATCAGGGCAAGGCGGAGAAATGGACGGCGATCACGGCTCAAGACAGGCGCTCCTTGCATGGAGGAACGATAGCAAAACAGACAAACAAGGCGAAGTCAGGATTTTTCCTTTTCCAGCTTGCGCAGCCATCTCTTCGCCTGAGATCTGACATTTTTCGGCGCGGTGCCGCCAAAGCTGGTTCTGCTTTTCACAGAGCGATCGACCGAGAGAACAGTGAAAACGTCCTCACCAATTCGCGGCTCGATCTCCCGCATGGTGGCAAGAGGCAGCCGGTGCAGAGGCAAATTGGCCTCCCCTGCCTTGGCGACGATCCGGCCGGTCAGATGATGCGCCTCACGGAACGGAATCTTCAAGGTCCGCACCAGCCAGTCGGCGAGATCGGTCGCGGTTGCGTAGCCCTCGCCTGCCGCCTTTTTCATGCGTGAGGTATCGGGCGCGAGATCGGCGACCATGCCGGTCATCGCCGCGACCGAAAGCACCAGCGCGGCGAGCGCATCCATGGCACCTTCTTTGTCTTCCTGCATGTCCTTCGCGTAGGCGAGCGGCAGGCCTTTCATCACGATCAGCAAGGCGCTGAGTGCGCCGATCACGCGTCCGGCCTTGGCCCGCACGAGCTCGGCCGCGTCCGGATTGCGCTTCTGCGGCATGATCGAGGAGCCGGTCGTGAACTTGTCCGACAGCTTGACCAGCGCCGTGAGCGGCGAGGTCCAGATGACAATCTCCTCGGCGAGCCGCGACAGATGCACAGCCGCGATCGAAGCGGCGGCCAGCGTCTCCATCGCGAAATCGCGCGCGGAAACCGCGTCGAGGGAGTTTGCCATCGGCCGGTCGAAGCCGAGCGCCTTGGCGGTCATGTCACGATCAAGAGGAAACGACGTGCCTGCAAGTGCGGCCGCGCCGAGCGGAGATTCATTCAGCCTTTTGCGCGCATCGGCAAACCGGCCGCGATCGCGCGCAGCCATCTCGACATAGGCGAGCAGGTGATGGCCGAACGTGACCGGCTGCGCCGTCTGCATATGAGTCAGTCCGGGCATGACGGTGCCCGCATGATCGAGCGCCTTTTCGGCGAGCGTGCGCTGATAAAGCGCGAGCGCAGCATCGATCGCGTCGATCGTGTCGCGCATCCAGAGCCGGAAATCGGTCACAACCTGATCGTTGCGCGAGCGCGCCGTGTGCAGCCGTCCCGCCGCCTCGCCGACCAATTCAGACAGGCGGCCTTCCACGTTCATATGGATGTCTTCGAGCGCGCGCTTGAAGGAGAACTTGCCCGCTTCAATCTCTGACAGAATCGTGTCTAGACCGTGAGCGATCTTTTTCGCATCGTCGGCCGCAATGATACCTTGCTTGGCCAACATGTCGGCATGGGCCTTGGACGCGGCGATGTCCTGGCGGTACAGATGCCGGTCGAAGTCGATAGAGGCGTTGATCTCCTCCATGATGGCGCCGGGGCCAGACGAGAACCGCCCACCCCACATTTTGTTGCTCATGGCATATCCACCAAGCCGCTCATGACCGAAACCCAATCAAGCTTCGCCAAAAAGCGCCTCGCCATGGTTTTGGCGGGTGGAATCGCCGGCGTCGTCGTTGGGCTGGCGGGGGTATACGGGGTTTCGACCCTGACACGCAATGCGGGCGGCGACGCGGCCTGCCGCCCGGCTGTCGAACTGGCCAGGAAAATAGCGCCTTTTGCGCATGGCGAGGTGGCGGCCGTTAACGTTGCCAAGAGTCCGTTAAGGGTGCCCGATCTTTCTTTTCAGGATGCCACCGGCAAGCAGCTCACGCTCGAACACTGGCGCGGCCGCACGGTCCTGCTCAACCTGTGGGCCACCTGGTGCGTGCCTTGCCGACAGGAGATGCCGGCGCTCGATGCCCTTGAGCAACGGCTTGGTGGCCCTGGATTTGAAGTGGTGGCTGTCAATATCGACACACGCGACCCCGACAAGCCAAAGGCGTGGCTCAAGGAGGTTGGCGTGCAGAAACTCGCCTATTACGCCGACCCCGCTGCGAAAAGTTTCCAGGACCTCAAGTCCATTGGCCGCGCGTTCGGCATGCCGACCACGCTGCTGATCGATCCGAAGGGATGCGAGATTGGAACGATTGCCGGCCCGGCCGAATGGGCAAGCGACGATGCGATCAAGCTGATCAAGGCGGCGCTCGGGCAATAGCCGCGTCTCGCTGCCGGCGCGATTACGCGCTGATGTTGAGGTTACGGCCCACGCCTTCGGCTACGTTTGCGAGGCTCTGCAGGTTCTTCTGGGCGGCGTCGAGCACCTGCACGATTGCGGACGCGTTGTCGGCATTCATGCGCAGCATCTTGGCCGCAACGGCCATCTGCACATCAGCCATTTGCGAGCCAACCAATGCGGTGGCGATTGATACCGGATCCATCCCAGTACCGTTTCTACGGCAGGTTTATCAACGAAATGTAAATACAGCGGCCGCGGCCTTGACATGTTCGTTGGCGACCCTATACTTAACCAATTGGTTTACTATTCAAGACCGAACCTCGACCGCACTTTTGCCGCGCTCGCCGATCCGACGCGGCGCGCTTTGCTCGCCCGTCTGAGCGAAAAGGAAAATGTGTCGGTCAGCGAATTGGCGAAGCCGTTTTCGATGTCGCTTCCGGCGATCATGAAGCACCTCGACGTGCTGTCAGACGCGGGCCTCGTCGGACGCGAGAAGAACGGCCGCA
>DASSSM010000565.1:0-7684 GCA_035708425.1 Pseudolabrys sp. | reverse complement strand
TCCGAGCTCCACAGCGGGGACTCGACAGCATCGGTTCTGTATTCCTCTTATGATCGCTTGCCATTATGCCCTCCAGCGACGTTCCCTGCGCGCCAGAACGGAAAAATATCACTGCACCTTCTCCCCGCTACTTTGCATGGGGTTGTTCATCAAATTCTACTCTACTTTAGAAAACAGTCATTTTTACGGAGAGCTTATCAATGGACGTCCTCGAAGCCGTTGCCTCACGATATTCTTGCCGCGCCTTCCTGCCCACGCCGGTCCCTGAAAAAATAGTCCGCGATATCATCGACCGTGCGGCACGCGCGCCGTCGGCGGGGAACATGCAGCCGTGGCACATCTATGCCATTGCGGGGAAGCGCGTCGAAGAGCTCAAGGCGCTGCTGGCGCCACGAATGGCAACCGAACTGCCGAAAGGCGAGGGCACCGACTACACGATCTATCCCGAGCCGTTGACCGAACCCTATCGGGCGCGGCGCTTTGCGGTCGGTGAATTGCTCTATCGGTCGATCAATGTAGCGCGGGACGACAAGTCCGCGCGCTATAGGCAGTATTCCCGCAATTACGAGTTTTTCGGCGCGCCGGTTGCCATTTTCTTCGTGCGCGAAAAGGCCCATGGACCGGCGCAATGGGCCGATATCGGCGGCTACCTTCAAACTGTTGCGCTGCTCGCCCGCGGCTTCGGCTTGCATACCTGTCCGCAGCAGGCCTGGGTCTCCTTCCATCGTACAGTGCGTGCCTTTCTACGACTTCCCGAAAATTTGATGATTTATTCCGGCATGGCCCTCGGATACGAGGATGCGGCCGCACCCATCAATTCCTGGCGCTCTCCACGCGAACCGCTGGATGCCTATGCGACATTCGACGGCTTTGAAAGCTAGCCGGCGCGGTTTCCGGCTGGCCGCGTTCACGCAGCGTTCACCGGCGCGCCGCTAACAACCCCACATTATGCCGGTGTCCCGCCTCACCATATTGGTCCTACTGGCAGGCCTGCTTGCTTCTCCGGCCAGGGCCGCAGACGCGCCTTACCACGACTCGTGCCTGACGAAGGCGGAGCAACGCGCCGCTGTCACAGCCAATAAGGCAATTTCACTTGCCCAAGCCATCAAAGTGCTTCGGCAGCACCGCCAGTATTCCGAGGTTGTCCGGGCCAGGCTGTGTCGGCACGACGAGAAGCTGGTCTATGTGCTGACTCTGCTCGGCCGTAGTGGCAAAGTGGTGACCGTGACCATTGATGCAGTGAATGGTGAGTACCAGCTTGGCCGCTCAGCGGAGAAGTAACCCGTGCGCCTCCTCGTGATCGAGGACGATCCAGATCTCAATCGTCAACTTGCCACCGCGCTGACGGACGCCGGGTACGTCGTCGACCGCGCTTTCGATGGCGAGGAAGGCCACTATCTGGGCGAATCGGAACCCTACGATGCGGTCATTCTGGACATCGGTCTGCCGAAGATGGATGGCATTTCCGTCCTTGAGGCGTGGCGTCGCACCGGCCGCTCTATGCCCGTGCTCATGCTGACTGCGCGCGACCGCTGGAGCGACAAGGTTCAGGGGTTCGATGCAGGCGCTGACGACTACGTGGCCAAACCCTTTCATCTGGAGGAGGTGCTCGCGCGTGTTCGCGCGCTGCTGCGCCGCTCCGCCGGCCACGCAAAAAGCGAATTCAACTGCGGCCCGGTCCGGCTCGATACCCGCACCGGCCGTGTTTCAGTCAACGGGAATCCGGTCAAGCTCACAAGCCACGAATACAGGTTGCTTGCGTATTTGATGCACCACACCGGTCGCGTGGTGTCGCGCACGGAACTGGTTGAACATCTCTACGATCAGGATTTCGATCGCGACTCAAATACCATCGAAGTGTTCGTCGGTCGCATTCGCAAGAAGCTCGGCGTCGAGATCATCCAGACGGTGCGGGGCCTGGGATATTTGCTCACGCCGCCCGACGCGCGTTGACATGCGCGCCAATTCGCTCGCGCTTCGTCTCTTCCTGTCAGCCACTGCCTGGACGGTGATCATTTTGCTCGTTACGGGCATTGTCCTGTCGTCGCTTTACAGGCAGGCGGTCGAGCGTGCATTCGACCGCCGGCTCGGCGTGTATCTTCGCACGCTGGTCGCCGACATCGCGTCACCAGAAGAGGCCGGTGAAAAATTTCCGCAATCTTTGGGTGAACCGTTGTTCGAGTTGCCACTGTCAGGCTGGTATTGGCAGGTGACACGCGTTGATCCGGGCAAGACCGATGTTCGATCGTCGCGTTCGTTGTGGGACGGCGGCTTGCCGCACTTGCGGGACCAGGGCATTCCAGGCAGTGCGAACGGCTCGCGCGCCGGCTATGTCGGCGGACCGGAGGATCAGCGCCTGCGCCTTGTCGAGCGCAATGTCGATCTGGGCGAGGAGGGGCACTATCTTGTCGCCGTAGCGGGCGATGCCGCTGAAATTTCGGACGAAACGCGCTCGTTCGACCAGGCGCTGATCATCACATTTTCAATTCTTACGGCAGTTCTGCTTCTCACGACGACATTCCAAGTCCGCTTCGGCCTTGCGCCGCTCAAGCGCATCACCGATGGGCTCGCCGCCATTCGATCTGGCAGTGCCGAGCGTCTGACCGGAAAATTCCCCGAAGAGATCGCTCCGCTCGCACGCGAGACGAACGCATTGATCGAGACCAACAGGGAGATTGTCGAGCGGGCCCGGACGCACGTTGGAAATCTGGCGCATGCGCTGAAGACCCCTCTCTCAGTGATGGTGAACGAGGCGACGGCGCACGGCACTGAGCCGTTTGGCCAGAAGATTCTGGAGCAGGCCGATATCATGCGCGATCAGGTAGCACGGCATCTCGAGCGGGCACGCCTCGCTGCACGGTTGACGGTCGTCGGATCGGTCACGCAGGCTGCACCCGTCGTGACGGCGCTTGCGCGCACCATGGAAAAGATTCACCGCGACAAGAATCTGACAATTGATGTCCATGCCGACGAAACTGCACAGTTTCACGGCGAGCGCCCCGATCTGGAAGAGATGGTCGGAAATCTTGTCGACAACGCCTGCAAATGGGCGACATCGCGTGTTGCGATTGAGGTCGTGCGGGAACGCCCTGATGCAGCGAGCGAACGCCAGGTTGTGCGGGTCGTTGTCGACGACGATGGGCGCGGACTCTCGCCGTCCGAGCGCGAACAAGTGGCCAAGCGCGGGCGTAGGCTCGACGAGACGAAGCCGGGATCCGGCCTGGGCCTTTCGATCGTGCTTGAGCTCGCCGGGCTTTATGGTGGCGGACTAACGCTCGGGACGGCGCCGCTCGGCGGGCTGCGCGCCGAGTTGGTGTTGCCAGCCGTATGAGCGGCTGCCGATGGTTTTCTGTCGCCCGCCGGAGTTTTGCCCCAATCCTAGCCTCCCGATAGCGTGACCTTGCAGATGGCGGGTTCAAGGTTCCTTGGGGGGGGTCCATAATGTCGGCATTCAAAATTGCTGCCGTGGCTGTTGCGGGTGTCATTCTCACGGGATGTGCCGGCAGCCCGGACGGGATGGGCCCCGGTCCCAAGGAAAACACAGGTACTTTGCTTGGCGCATTGGGCGGCGCCGCCATTGGCTCCCAATTCGGCGGCGGCACCGGCGGGCACGTCGCCGGAGCACTTATTGGCGCAGGAATTGGCGGCCTGGTCGGCAATCGGATCGGCGCTGCCCTTGACGATGAGGATAAGCAGCGCGCCTACGCCGCGCAGATGGAAGCACTCGAGCGCGGTCAGCCCGGCGCGCCGGTGTCCTGGCGCAATCCGGATTCCGGGCGCTACGGTACGATCGTTCCCGGGCCTCAATATCAGCAGGCTGGCCGCAATTGCCGATCCTACACCCACACGATTTATATTGGCGGGCAGCCGCAAACTGCCCGCGGGACAGCTTGCCGCAATCCGGACGGCACCTGGACGGCCGTCGGCTAGGCCTCAAGTTACACTTAACAGCTTCTTAACGCCCGCCGCCGTATCAAGCTTGAAGGCTTGAATTCGGATCGACCGAGGATGGCGGGCGCCGAGACGACCGTCGAACGGCTGCGGCATTTTCTGCGCGAGCTCTCGCCTGGGGCGCGTTCGCTGCTGATCGGCGAACTCGAACGCAGCGTATTGCGCGGTGAAGACGTCGTCGGCGCGGACCTCGTTCTCCAGGAGCTCCGCCGCATTGTTCGCGAGCAGCGCGATGTGGCTCCCCGCGTAGAAGATTCCGCACGGTTGCTGTTCAAGCCGCTTGAGCCTTTCATTGTCGACGATCGCGGCGACCATAAGCACCCGGGCCGTATTTCACGCTCGTCGCTGGACGCCTTATGGAATTGGATCAGGCGGGATCTCTTGCCTCATGACGCCGATGCCCTGGCTGGCGAGGTGAGTGAGGCAATGGTCGCCGGCGATCAGGCAAAGACCGAGCGACTGGCGCGGATGTTTCAGGACAGGGTTGCCGCGGCGATCGATTCCAATATCAGTGCCGACGACCAGGATGGAAAGATGCGTCGCCGGATACTGCAACAGATTGGCACGCCTCGCGCGGGTGATGAGCTGGCCGCACTCAAAGCCGCGCTCAAAGGGCGTGATGTATTGGCATCGCTGTCCGCGAGGCTGCCTCTCCAGATCGGGAACCTCGCCAACGCCCAGCTCGACGAATGCAAGTCTCTCATCGAAGGGGCAGCCGCGCGTGACGGCGAGCTTTTCCTTTATGCCTTGCTCACAGTCATGAACCGAATGGCTGCACCGTGGCAGCTGATCCGGCTTGGAGTGAAAGCTGCCGGAAGCGATACGGCAGCGCGCGTTGCCGACACGCACTATGGCGTTGCGGTCAATATCGTCATGGCAGAGCTCGAACGCATGGTTGCGGAATTGCGCGAAGATCTTCGAAGCGGGCAGGGTGTTGCGGTGGGTGCGCTTCTCAAGACGATTCACGATTCGGCGCGCGGCTTGCGCACCGAGCTTTCACTTCCGGTCGACAGCACCTGGGGACGCGCATTGGCAGCGCAGCGCACACATATTTCCGATATCCTGCGCGTCGAAATTGAATCGATGCCGGGCCGCGTCCGGCATTTGCTGCGACCGCGCCAGGCAAAAGAAATTCGCCCAAATTCTGTGCTCGACGCCAACGAAGTCGCCGAGGTCGAGGCCCTGGTCGAATTTGTCGGTATCTGCCGGTACTTCGCCGGCGAACTCGCGATTAACGAGATGACACAACGCGCCTTAAGCGAATTGCGCCATTACCTGGATAATGGCACCCGGGCATTGCTCGAGGGGCTGCGCCATGCCGGCGATGTCGATCGCAGTTTCCGGCAATCTCAGGTCGATGCAGCCGTGCGGTTCTGCGCTAAGGTCTTCGGGCGGGAATATGCGGCGCTGCTGGGCAAGGCTGCGGAAGTTGCAGTCACCGGCGACGGTAAGGCGGCTCGCGCGTAAAGACCGTTTTTGCTGCAGTGCGCCTGTGCGATAAAGCACATTGCTGTCACGATCAAACGTAATGTATTCCCTGCGGCGCCGCCCTCCGGCGGCGGCCCGACGGAATTAAGGCTCCATGACCCTTTGGTTCGTTTTCGCGCTGATGACAGCCGCGGCGATTTTCGCCGTCCTGTGGCCGCTTGGCCAGGCGGCGAATGCGCAGGCCGGCAGCGATCTTGCTGTCTATCGTGACCAGCTGGATGAAATCGAGCGAGACCGTGCTGCGGGGCTGATCGGAGCGGCGGAAGCAGATGCGGCACGGGTGGAGGTTTCCCGCCGTCTTATTGCGGCAGCCGATGCCGCGGAATTCACTCGCGCCTTGCCAATCGGATCGCCGCTCTGGCGTCGTCGTGCACTGACGGTTGGCGCGGTGGTTTTGTTGCCGGGCATCGCCGCCGCTTTTTATCTTGCACTTGGATCCCCGCACTTGCCCGGCCAGCCGCTGGCCGAACGAGTCAGTGGCGCACACCAAGGACGCTCAATTGCAAGCCTCGTCTCAGAGGCGGAGGCGCATCTTGAACGCAACCCCGGCGACATTCGCGGTTACGAAGTCTTGGCTCCCGTCTACCTACGTATGGGCCGCTTCGCCGACGCGGTCAGCGCGCAGCGCAAGCTGCTGACGCTCGGAGGCGAGAGCGCCGGACGGCAGTCCGATCTTGGTGAGGCGCTCGTTGCGGCGGCGAATGGCGTCGTTACCGCCGAAGCCAAATCCGCGTTCGAGCGCGCAACGGCACTCGATCCGGAAGAACTCAAAGCCAGATTCTACATCGGTCTCGCGGCCGAGCAGGACGGCGACCGGGCAAAAGCAGCCGAGATATGGCGCGCTATGACGAAGAATGCGCCGGCCGATGCACCGTGGGTCCCAATGGTGCGGGAAGCGCTGGCGCGTGTGGATGCGCAATCTCCAAGCAATACCGCGCCAGGTCCGACCGTCGACGATATTGCCGCCGCCGGCGCCATGAGCGAGAAAGACCGTGGCGATATGATCCGCACTATGGTCGCTCGCCTTGCCGACCGGCTGAAAGAAAATGGAAGTGACATCGAAGGGTGGCAACGGCTCTTGCGTGCCTATTTGGTTCTCGGCGAAAGGGAGAAGGCGATCTCCGCTGCCGATGCCGCAAAGCGGGCGCTTGCCAACGATGCCGACAAGCTCCGTCGCATCGAGGAAACGATCAAGAGCCTTGGACTCGAAGGCTAGGACGCAATGACACGCAAGCAACGACGTCTGGCTCTGATTGGCACAAGCCTGGCCGTGTTGGCGGTTGCCGCAGCGCTCGTGCTGAGTGCCTTGCGGGATTCGATCGTTTTTTTCAATTCACCGACTGATGTCGCCGAAAAACACCCCGTGCCGGGTACCCGCATGCGCATTGGCGGCCTCGTTAAACCCGGCACCATTGAGCGCGGCGACAACTTGCTCGTACGATTCGCAGTGACGGATGGAAAAACCGACATCGCGGTGCGGTATCAAGGCATTGTCCCCGACCTGTTCCGAGAAGGGCAGGGAGTCATTGCCGAAGGCAAACTCGATACAGGCGGGGTGTTCGCAGCCGATACTGTTCTCGCCAAACATGATGAGCGCTATATGCCGCGCGAGGTCGTTGACGCGCTGAAAAAATCCGGGCGCTGGCAGGAAGGCGAGCAAAAAGG
Source organism: Pseudolabrys sp. (assembly GCA_035708425.1). Taxonomy (GTDB): domain Bacteria; phylum Pseudomonadota; class Alphaproteobacteria; order Rhizobiales; family Xanthobacteraceae; genus Pseudolabrys. Next base: position 580 of record DASSSM010000565.1, on the reverse strand, counting down.
CTCCGGGAGTACTGCAAAATGACTCCGGAGCTCGGTCACTTTGCATTGGTATTGGCGCTGGGTCTGGGCCTGATCCAGTCGATCGTTCCCGTCATCGGCGTCCACAGGCGTGACGAATCACTCATGCGCCTCGCCAGTTCAACTGCGCTCGCGCAATTCGTTTTTGTCGCTTTATCGTTTCTCGGACTTGCGGCCTGTTACGTCACGTCGGATTTTTCCGTCGCGACAGTCTATGAAAACTCGCATTCGATGATGCCGTTGGTGTACAAGTTCACCAGCGTCTGGGGAAATCACGAGGGCTCCATGCTCTTGTGGGTCCTGATCCTCTCCCTGTTCGGTGCCCTGGTCGCACTTTTTGGGAACAACCTTCCGGCAGCGCTCAAAGCGCATGTGCTCGCGGTGCAATCGTGGATCGCCTGCGCGTTCTATCTCTTTATTCTGCTGACCTCGAATCCGTTCCTGCGGCTGGCGCCTGCGCCATTCGAGGGGCGCGATCTCAATCCGATCCTGCAAGACATCGGTCTCGCCATTCACCCGCCACTTCTTTACCTGGGCTACGTCGGTTTTTCGATCGCATTCT
>DASSSM010000564.1:0-6779 GCA_035708425.1 Pseudolabrys sp. | reverse complement strand
CCGCCGTGCCGATGGCGGGCATGCCCGCCCTTTTTCCTTTTTCGAGGTAACCCCATGGCAGAGATCACCGCTTCGCTGGTCAAGGAACTGCGCGAGCGCACCGGCGCCGGCATGATGGAGTGCAAGAAGGCGCTCGTCGAGACGAACGGCGACCTCGAGGCCGCCGCCGAGATCATGCGCAAGTCCGGTCTCGCGAAGGCTGACAAGAAGGCCGGCCGGGTCGCCGCCGACGGACTCGTCGGGCTCGCCGTCGAGGGCACCAAGGGCGTGGTGGTCGAACTCAATTCCGAGACCGATTTCGTTGCGCGCAACGATCTGTTCCAGGGGCTCGTCAAGATGATCGCCGACGTGGCGCTGACGGCCGGCACTGATGTTGAGAAAATTAACGCGGCGAAAGCCGGCAGTATCACTGTGGCCGAATCAATCTCGGACACGATCGCGAAGATCGGCGAGAACATGACGCTGCGCCGTGCCGCCGGGCTTTCCGTCGGCAAAGGCGCAATCGGCTCGTACGTCCACAATGCGGTCACAGACCGTCTCGGCAAGATCGGCGTGATCGTCGCGCTCGAATCGACCGGCACGACCGACGAGCTTTCCGAGCTTGCGACGCTTTTGGCGCAACATGTCGCCGCCGCCAACCCGCAAGCGGTCGATCCGTCCGGACTCGATCCCGCGGTTGTGGAACGCGAGAAGAATGTGCTCGCCGACAAGTTCAAGCAACAGGGCAAGCCGGCTAACGTGATCGACAAGATCGTCGAGTCGGGACTAAAGACCTTCTACAAGGAAGTCTGCCTGCTCGATCAGCCGTATATCCGGGACGACAAGAAGAGCGTGTCGCAGGTACTGAAGGAAGCCGAGGGCAAGGCGGGCGGGCCGATCAAGGTCGCAGGCTTCGTCCGCTACGCGCTCGGTGAGGGCATCGAAAAACAGGAAACCGATTTTGCCGCCGAGGTCGCGGCCGCCGCCGGTCAGGCTTGATCGAACGTCGGCCGCCTGCGCTCTCGGCGATCCCACAAAGGATCGCAATGAATGAGTGACCCGGTCTATCGCCGCGCGATCGTCAAACTGTCGGGCGAAGCGCTATCGGCCACCAGCGGTTTCGGAATCGATCAGGCAACCGTCGAACGTCTGGCCACCGACCTCGCGGCGGCAGCCAAACTCGGTGTCGAGCTCGGCGTTGTTGTCGGCGGCGGCAATATCTTCCGCGGCGTCGAAGTATCGGAACGCGGCGTGCCCCGACCTGTCGGCGATACGATGGGCATGCTCGCGACCGTGATGAATTGCCTCGTGCTTGAAGCGGCCATCGAGCGTGCCGGGCGCGAGGCGCGCACGTTGTCTGCGCTGGCGATGCCCTCGGTCTGTGAGACCTATAACCGCAAACGCGCGATGAAGAACCTCGGCAAGGGACGTATTGTGTTGCTTGCGGCCGGCACCGGAAATCCGTTCTTTACGACCGATACCACCGCCGTCCTGCGCGCGGCGGAACTGGAGGCGCAGGCAGTGCTCAAGGCAACGAACGTCGACGGGGTTTACAGCGCTGATCCGAAAAAGGACCCCAAGGCCGAGCGATACGACAAAATCAGCCATCAGGAAGCGCTCGAGAAGGACCTGAAGGTGATGGATGGCGCGGCTTTCGCGCTTGCCCGCGAAAACCGTATGCCTATCATCGTATTCTCGATCGCCCAGAAGGGCGCCATCGAAGCCGTCCTGCGCGGCAAAGGTCACGCGACGGTTGTCGGATAAGTTGCTGGTCGCGCCGATGTGCGCCTTTTGTAAAAAGGTTCTGACGCAGCTGCTTTGAAAACCAGGGAGGCAGTTCCGGGGGATCTCAATGACAAACATGACGACGCATGACATCAACGAGATCAAACGGCGCATGCAGGGCGCAAGCGCTGTGCTGAAAACGGAATTGTCGGGCTTGCGGACCGGCCGTGCGTCCGCGCATCTCCTCGATCCTGTGATGGTCGACGCTTACGGCGCGCAAATGCCACTCAATCAGGTGGCGACTGTCAGCGTGCCAGAGTCTCGGCTGATTTCGGTGAATGTGTGGGATCGCTCGTTGGTCCACCCGGTGGAAAAGGCGATTGTAAATTCCAATCTCGGGCTTTCACCGGCGACGGAAGGCCAGACGATCCGCCTGCGCATTCCAGAGCTCAACGAGGAACGCCGCAAGGAGTTGGTGAAGGTGGCGCACAAATACGCTGAAACGGCGCGTGTGGCCGTGCGTCATGTCCGGCGCGACGCCATGGATGTCATCAAAAAGCTGGAGAAGGATCACAAGATCAGCAAAGACGATCACGAGCGCTTTTCTACTGAAATTCAGAAGGCGACCGACGCCGGCATCGCGGAAATCGATCACATGCTGGCTGGAAAGGAAAAGGAGATCCTCACGGTCTGAGGTCGCGTTGCATGCCCGAGGCCGAAATTCATCAGGATGCAACGGCATTCGATGTGCCGCGCCATGTTGCCATTATAATGGATGGCAACGGCCGTTGGGCGGCGACACGTGGGCTCCCTCGCGCCGAAGGTCACCGTCGCGGTGTGGAAGCGCTTCGGCGCACCGTGCGCGCCGCCGGTGAAATGGGAATCAAAATCCTTACCATTTTTTCGTTCAGTGCGGAAAACTGGTCGCGTCCAGCAAGTGAAATCGGCGAATTGATGGGATTGCTTCGCCGTTTCGTGCGCAACGACCTCGCCGAACTGCATCAGAACAACATTCGCGTGCGGGTGATCGGCGAGCGTGCCGGACTGGACCCTGACATCGGTCGGCTGCTTGTCGAGGCAGAGGATCTGACGAAGAACAACGACGGACTTACATTGGTTGTGGCGTTCAACTACGGCGCGCGTCAGGAAATCGTTCGCGCCGCGCGTCGGATCGCGGAAGTAGTGGAGCGTGGCGAGGCGAGGGCGCAGGACATCGACATGGATGCATTCGGTCGTTTTCTCGACGCGCCCGACATCCCCGATCCAGATCTGATCATCCGCACGAGCGGCGAGCAGAGACTGTCGAACTTTCTTCTCTGGCAGGCGGCCTATAGCGAACTGGTTTTTGTTCCGACCTTTTGGCCGGATTTCGATCGTGCCGCGCTTGAATCCGCGATACGCGAATATCAGCAACGCGAGCGGCGGTTCGGCGGCCTCGTTGCGCAGACCGGATCCTGATCCGTGATTGGCAGCGAACCCATTTCCAACGCGGAGAAGCCCAGCGCGCCGCTATTCGCGAACAATCTCCTGCTGCGCGTCATATCGGCGGCGGTTCTTGCGCCGCTAGCGCTGGTTGTAGCCTATATCGGGGGCGTACCGTTTGCGTTGTTCTGGGGGATTGCCGGCCTCGTTGTCCTCTGGGAATGGATGACGTTGGTCGTAGGGCCCAATTATCGGCTGTTGGTGTTGTCGTGCGCCGCAGCGATTGCCGTTGCCGATTTTCTTGCCTGGCTCGGCAAACCGGTAACAGCGCTCTTTGTGGTTGGCCTGGGCGCTCTGGCTGGGGCAATTTTCGCGCCGGGCGAGCGGCGGCTGTGGGTGCTAGCGGGTACCGGCTATGCAGGCGGCATGGTCTTGGCCCCCGTAATTTTACGGGCAGATGCCAGCTTCGGATTTGCGCTGATCTTGCTGCTCTTTGCGATCGTCTGGACAACCGACGTCCTTGGCTATTTTGCCGGACGGGCTTTCGGTGGCCCGAAACTGTGGCCGGCTGTAAGCCCGAAGAAGACATGGTCAGGGGCGATTGCGGGCACGGTCGGCGCTGTTCTTGTGGCGCTATTGGTCGCAGCCCAATTCGGTTCATTCGACAGAATTGCGATTATCACCGTGGCGTTGTTACTGTCGGTTGTGGCCCAGGCCGGTGACCTGTTTGAATCCTGGGTGAAACGGCAGTTCGACGCCAAGGACTCAAGCCACATTATTCCGGGCCACGGCGGCGTGATGGATCGGCTCGATGGGTTCTGGGCGGCGGCAGTCGCCGGTTGCGTTTTTGGATTGTTGCGCGGCGGATTCGACGAGCCGGCGCGCGGTGTGCTGATTTGGTGAAAATATGAGCGTACCCGGCGTTGCCGTTTCAAAAGTCGAGCCTGCCATCGACGTCCGGTCGATTACCATCCTTGGCGCGACCGGCTCGATCGGTGCAAGCACTGTCGATTTGATCAAACGTGAGCCGGAACGCTATCGCGTGGAGTCGATCAGCGCGCGTCGCAATGCCGCTGCACTGGGTAAGATCGCCCGCGAAGTAGGTGCTCGCCATGCAGTGGTCGCTGACCCGGCAGCTTATCACGATCTCAAGAGCGCACTTTCCGGCTCCCGGATCGAGGCTGCGGCCGGCGAAGAGGCGTTGATCGAGGCCGCGCAGCGTCCGGCTGATTGGGTGATGGCTTCGATCAGTGGTTCGGTCGGCCTCAAGCCAACGATGGCGGCAATAGAGCGCGGCGCCACAGTGGCTCTCGCGAACAAGGAGTGCCTGGTCTGTGCAGGCAGCCTGTTCATGCGACGCGCTGCGAGCACAGGTGCAACCGTTCTGCCGGTGGACTCCGAGCACAATGCGGTGTTTCAGGCGCTTGGGTCGGGACATCGCGCGGACGTGAGGCGCGCAATTCTCACTGCATCGGGCGGTCCGTTCCGGACCTGGTCGAAGGAGGCCATTAAGGCGGCGACGCCGGAGCAGGCCTTGCGCCATCCCAATTGGTCGATGGGCCCGAAGGTTACGATCGATTCAGCGACGCTGATGAACAAAGGTCTCGAATTGATCGAGGCGCATCATCTCTTTGCGCTCAGATCCGATGAAATCGATGTGCTCGTGCACCCACAGTCGGTTGTGCACGGCTTGGTCGAATTCCGCGACGGCTCGGTTGTCGCCCAACTCGGCTCGCCCGACATGCGCATTCCGATCGCCCACTGTCTTGCCTGGCCAAGGCGCATCAATGGGCCGGCGGCGCGGCTCGACCTTGCCAAGGTGCGAGAACTGACCTTTGAGGCGCCGGATCTCGATCGTTTCCCTGCGCTGGCTCTCGCGCGCCGGGCGATGGAATCTGGCGGCGCAGCGCCGACTGTGCTTAATGCCGCGGATGAGGTGGCAGTCGCGGAATTCATTGCCGGGCGCATCGGATTCACTGCAATTCCAGCGCTCGTGGAGGCAACACTCGATGCTGCTGGAAGACGCGACTTATTGGCTGAGCCGACCAGTATCGACGCGGCCATGGCCGTTGACCATATTGCAAGAAGTCTTGCGAAAGACCTCTTGCCCGAAATTGCCGCAAAGGCATCCTAGGGTTGGCTAGCGGGCGGCGTGCCCAGATCAGGGCGTAAGGACATATAATAGGGATTGAACTTATGGGGAGTTTGAGTGCACTCGGAGGCGGTCTGATTGGCTACGTCGTGCCATTCCTCTTCGTATTGACGATCGTCGTTTTCTTTCACGAACTTGGCCATTTCCTGATGGCCCGCCTATGCGGGATCAAGGTGCTCGTATTTTCGATCGGATTTGGCCCCGAAATCGCCGGCTTCAACGATCGGTACGGAACGCGCTGGAAAATTTCCGCGGTTCCGCTCGGCGGCTATGTGAAGTTCTTTGGCGACGACAATGCGGCGAGCGTGCCGGATCAGGCTGCCGCGGCATCGATGTCGGACGCCGATCGGAAAGACAGTTTCATGTTTCAGCCGGTGCGCTCGCGCGCAGCGGTAGTCGCTGCTGGTCCTATCGCGAATTTCGTGCTGGCGATCGCCATTTTTGCCGCCATTTTCATGACGGTCGGCAAGCAGACCACGAGCGCACGGGTCGACACGGTGCAACCGGCCAGCGCGGCGGAGGCTGCCGGATTCAAGCCCGGCGATCTGGTAACCGCGATCAATGGCGAAAAAATTGAGAGTTTCTCCGACATGCAGCGCATCGTCAGCATCAGTGCCGGCGAAACACTTTCGATTGACGTTGATCGTGGCGGCGCGCCGATCAATCTCAAGGCGATACCTCAACTCAAGGAGCTCAAGGACAATTTTGGCAACGTCCATCGCCTTGGCGTCCTTGGCATCAGTCGGTCGATGTCGCCCGGTGACATCAAGACGGAAAAGGCCGGACCGCTGCGCGCCATCGTCATGGGGGCGCAGGAAACGTGGTTCGTGGTCGATCGGACGCTTGCTTACATCGGTGGGGTCTTTATGGGCCGAGAAGCGGCCGACCAGCTTGGCGGGCCAATCCGGATTGCCCAGGTTTCGGGACAGGTCGCGACGGCCGGGTTCACGGCACTGATCCATCTCACCGCTGTTCTGTCCGTTTCGATTGGCCTGCTGAACCTGTTTCCGATCCCGTTGCTCGACGGTGGTCACCTTTTGTTCTACGCAATCGAGACGATTCGTGGCCGGCCGTTGTCGGAGCGCGCGCAGGAAGTAGGCTTCCGAATTGGCCTTGCCGTCGTCGTGATGTTGATGATTTTTGCAACCTTTAATGACATTCTGCGCCTGGCCACCTCCTGACCGTTGCGGACGGGCAACTTTTTGATGGAAAAGGGAAAGTTTGCGCTGGGTTTCGTTTGCAGCGCCCAGAAAACGCTGTAAAAAGCCCGCATATGCCAGCTCGGACCGTCTTTCGAATCCTCCGTGGGGGCGGCCGCATTGGATAATAAGGGCGCGTAGCGCATGGGAATTTGTGTGCGGGGAGTTCGGGGATGGGTGGCCAGTTGCCTTATCCTCGGCGGCATACTCGTCGGCGCCGGCGGGGGGACAGTCTTGTCCACGGCCGCCGTAGCCCAAACGGTCAATTCCATCGTGGTCGAGGGCAATCGCCGGGTCGAGGC
>DASSSM010000563.1:0-6735 GCA_035708425.1 Pseudolabrys sp. | reverse complement strand
GCCCTCGACGCTGGCGCTTCGTCCCAGAGATCGAAATTCGGAATTTCCTCGCCGCTTTCGCGTGCACGGTAGATGAGGCTGTGAATCGTGCACGCGTCGCGGCAGCCCTTGCCGCGCATTACCGATGCCGCCTTTCCGGTGAAGGCGGCGAACCTCACCTCGCCATCCGCCTCGTCGGCGATGTGGCGGGCAAGCGTAGTCTTGCCCGTGCCGGCAGAGCCGAACAAGCGGAACACCTGTGGCGTTCCGTTCGAGCCGGGCTTTGATTTCAGCCATTCGGCGACAACGGTCAGCGCTTGCTGCTGGTGCGCGGTGAACTGGGGCATGGGTGAAAATCAATAGACCAAGCCTGCCACAAGGCAAAGAACAAAATATGAACGTTCTGTTGACCGAAGGGCTAAGGGGATATATTCCTAGCGTCATGCCGCTGTTACCGAGGCCTGTCTGATCAGCGTCTTGCGCACATTCGCATTGCCGATCCTCACATTGCCCTTTGCTGGTTCCCATGTTTAAGGTCGCGACCTTTTTTGTGGACCCTGCATGGCTCGTGACCAAGTCGACATGACGCCCATCGAGACGCGCGACGAACTCGTCGCCTGGCTCGAAGCAGGCTGCAAGCCGAAGGCACAATTCCGCGTCGGCACCGAGCACGAGAAATTCGCCTTCACCGTCGCCGATCATCGGCCGGTACCTTATTCCGGCAAGCGCAGCATCCACTCCCTACTTGATGGCATGCATGAGCTGCTCGGCTGGGAGCCGATCATGGAGGACGACAACATCATCGGCATGTTCGACGTGACCGGAGGAGGCGCCATCTCGCTGGAGCCGGGCGGCCAGTTCGAGCTGTCGGGCGCACCCTACGACAACGTGCATCAGACCGCCGCCGAATTGATGGCGCACCTTGCGCAGGTGCGCGAGGTGGCAAAGCCCCTGGGCATCGGTTTTCTCGGTATCGGTATGACGCCGAACTGGACGCGCGGCGACATGCCGAAGATGCCGAAGGGCCGCTATAAAATCATGACCGCCTATATGCCGAACGTCGGCAAGCTCGGCCTCGACATGATGTACCGGACGTGCACGGTGCAGGCGAACCTCGATTTCGCCAGTGAAGCCGACATGGTCAAGAAGCTGCGCGTGTCGCTCGCGCTGCAGCCGGTGGCGACTGCGTTGTTCGCCAATTCGCCTTTCACCGAGGGCAAGCCCAACGGTTTCCTGTCGATGCGCTCGCAGATCTGGACAGACACCGACAACCAGCGCGCCGGTATGCTGCCATGGGCGTTTGAGAATGGCATGGGCTTTGAACGCTGGGTCGATTACGCGCTCGATGTTCCGATGTACTTCGTCAAGCGCGGCGACAAATACATCGATGTGGCGGGCAAGTCGTTCCGGGAGTATTTCGCGGGGAAGCTGGCGGAATTGCCGGGCGAGCGGCCGACGATTTCTGACTGGGCCAATCACCTGAGCACGATTTTTCCGGAGGTGCGGCTCAAGCGGTATCTTGAGATGCGTGGCGCTGATGGCGGACCGTGGCGGCGTCTGCCGTCGCTGACGGCCTTCTGGGTCGGCCTGCTTTATGACGATGATGTGCTCGAGGCCTGCTGGGATCTGGTGAAATCATGGACCGCCGAGGAACGACAGAGGCTGCGCGACGACGTCCCGAAGCTCGGCTTCAAGGCGCAGGTCCGCAATCGCGACGTGCTTTCGCTGGCGGATGAATTGGTGCGGCTGTGCTCACAAGGACTTGGGCGGCGCAAGCGGCTCGATCGCAACGGCCGTGACGAGACGCGCTATCTGCGCCCGCTCGAAGAATCGATTGCGCGCGGCATCACGCCGGCCGAGGAACTGCTCGAGCGCTTCCATGGCGAATGGGGCGGCTCGGTCGATCCGATCTTCGAGGAATACGCGTACTGATCGGCGCGAGCTATTCAGCCGCCTGCGCTGCATCCGACAGGTTGTCGAGCGACGAGATGATGTGCCCAGCGAGCGCATCGGCCAGCGCCGAGCTCTCGTGCGCATTGCGCACCAGCCCGATGCGGCAGCTGGGCAGATCGGGGAAACCATCCGACGCGGACAGAACCCGCATGCCCGGGCGCAGACCCGACTCAGGGAGCACCGAGACCGCGAGACCGGCCAGCACGGCGGCGGCGACCGCGCCGGCGTTTGAGCTCGAGTAGAGCACGCGGAACGGACGGCCGATAGCTTCAAGCCGTTCGATGGCGATGCGGCGCCACGTACAGCTCGGCCGCCCGAGCGCCAGCGGCATGCGCTCCTCAAGATGGGTTGAGTGGCGATTTGAAGTTACCCAGAGCAGCCGCTCGCGGCGAAACGTTTCCGAGGCGCGCTTGCTTTCGCAATTGGTGACGATAGCGAGATCGATCTCGTTGGCGTCGATGCGCTCGAGCAGACCGACGGACGGTTCGCAGATCACCGAGAGCTCGACCGCCGGATAGCCGCGCGAGAAGCGCGCCATGATCTCGGGCAGGTAACGGTCGGCGTAATCGTCAGGCACACCCAAGCGCACGCGGCCGGACAGTTCGGCGTCGGAAAACGCGGCCAGCGTTTCGACGTTGAGCTTTACGATTCGCCGCGCGTAATCGAGCAGGCGCTGTCCGTCTTCGGTGAGCTTCGATGCGCGCCCGTCGCGCGAGAAAATCGGCCGCTCGAGACGCTCCTCCAGCCGCTTCATCTGCATCGAGACGGCGGACTGGGTCTTGTTCACGACTTCGGCCGCCTTCGTGAAGCTGCCGGTCTCCGAGATGGCAATGAAGGTGCGCAACTGGTCGATATCGAGCATTGCGGTCATGGCGGCGGATCCTGAAATGGCCCATTTCCGGGCCGGGGTGACCATATCATTGTTTCTGATCGGTCAGATTAAAAACATTCGTTTCACTAATCAATCCCCGCAGTGCAATATATTTAGGCTTCCAGAGGAATCGGGTGGGGATTTCGGGTGGTTCTGGGCAGCGCCGATAGCGATTTTGGCGCCGTAACCACTGGACTGAACTGGAGACTGCCATGAGTGCCCAATACCCCATTTTACCAGTCGCCGGCGGCGCGCTGTTGCGGGCGTTCGCCTCCCTGGTGGCCCTTGTCACCTCTTGGCTCAGGGAGCTGGCGCGGGCGAGACGGCACCGCCGCGAGGCCAATATTCTGGCGGGGCTCGATCGCCGCATGCTTGCCGATATCGGCATCACGCGTGCCGACGTCCGCGATGCCTTTTCGGAGCCGTTCTGGGACGACCCGACCGCGCTTTTGCGCGAACGAGCACTCGAGCGGCGCATTGGCCACGCAGTCAGGCGCGCTGAATTCGATGGGAGCACGCGCCGCTCAACGAAGGCCCAGTCGGCCCGTCTGGCGCCCTGACGAAATCAAGCAAACGGCCGAGCCCTCTCATCGGCCGCTCGATCCGACACCCGCGATCATCCCCTCTCGCGGCCGGATCCGCGCCCGCCGGCCCCTCCGGCGGGCGCTTTATTTGAATTTAATTTACTGCGCGAAAAGTCTTCGCTGACGTTGTTGTGTCTGCACAATGGCGGAGGGCTGGGTTACCATGCGTGAGGGGCAGGGTTTCATAACGACTCATTTGAGGGTTGATCGCACGCCCAATGCGAACACCGATCAAGCTAGGGGCCGCGCTCGCACTCGCCGTGCTCGCGCTTGCCGGTAAAGCGCAAGCCCAAAGCGGATTTGACCGCATCGGCAGCGACTACCTGAGCTTCCAGGTCCGCAACGGAGACCCGGCCATCTGCGCTGCACGCTGCGAACGCGACGCACGCTGCCGCGCCTGGAGTTTCTCCTATCCGCGCACCGCCAACACGGCCGCAACCTGTTGGCTGAAAAGCCAGGTGCCGCCGCGCGTCGAGGATAAATGCTGCGTCTCCGGTGTCCGCGGCTCGGGCGTGATCGAGCCGCGCAAGGGGCCGGTGGAATATTCCATCGACCGGCTCGGTGGCGACTACCGCAATCTGGATGTGCCGCCCGATTCGGTCGGCGCCACATGCAAGGCGGCGTGCGAGGCGGACAACCGATGCCGTGCCTGGACCTATGTGCGGCAGGGCTACATCAGTCCCACTCCGCGCTGCTATCTCAAGGACAAGATCACGCGGCCGCGGCACAAGCCGTGCTGCATTTCGGGTGTCGTGCGCTAGCTGCGCATGATCCCGAAAAGTGGGTGCCGGTTTCCCGCCTTCGCGAAGCCCGCTTCGGCGGGCGAAGCAAGGTCGGAAAAGATCATGCGCCGCAAAAATACACTCAGTGCACCGACGTGAAAAAGCGCGACAACCGAAGGCCCGCCGGCCAATCCTGAATTGGCCGGCTTTTGACGGCGAGATCCCATGAGCCAACAATCGCGTCGACGCGACCAACCAGATCCTCGACCGGCAGCAACCCGACACCGCCAGCGCGGACCGGCACGCGGCTGTCGGCGGAATTGTCGCGATTGTCGCCCATGACGAAGAGATGGCCGGGCGGCACGACGACGTCCGGCATGTCGTCTAACTCGCCGTGTGCGGTCATCTTGAAGATCGGATGCTCATGTCCGCCGGGGAGCGTCTCAGTGAAGCGCGCGGCGGCGATTGTGCTGCCATCCTCGGTCTCAATCGCGCCCGCGCCCGCCGGTTCGATAGCGACAGGCTTGCCGTCGATGCGGACCTGGCCGTGGCTGACACCGACGCGGTCACCCGGCAATCCGATCACCCGCTTGACCCAGATCTGCGAGCGATCGCCCGGCCAGCGGAAGACGACGACGTCGCCGCGCTTGGGAAGAGCCGCAAAAACGCGCTGCGTGTTCGGGAAAACAAAGAAAGCTGGAAGGGATGCGCTGCTGTAACCGTACGGATATTTCATCGCCAGCAGCTCATCGCCGATGAGCAGCGTCGGTTCCATCGAGCCGGAGGGAACGTAGAACGGTTCGGCGATCGCGGTTTTCGCCGCGAGCACGATCAGCACGATTACCGCTATATCGGCAATAGTCCTGATCCAGCTGCGCAAGCCGGACTGTTTCTTCTGCATTTTCTAACTCCTGGATTTAGGCCGTTCCGCCGACGGTGATCTTGTCCATGCGCAGCGTCGGTTGCCCGACACCGACCGGCACGCCCTGGCCGTTCTTGCCGCAGGTGCCGATGCCCGGATCGAGGGCGAAATCGTTGCCAACCATTGTGATGCGATGGAGGTCTGTCGGCCCGTTACCGATCAGCATGGCGCCTTTGACCGGCGCGCCGATCTTCCCGCTCTCGATCCGGTAGGCCTCGGTGCATTGGAACACGTATTTCCCCGAGGTGATGTCGACCTGTCCGCCGCCAAAGCTGACAGCGAAAAGCCCGTTTTTCACCGAGGCGATAATCTCCTTCGGATCGTGTTTCCCGGCGAGCATGTAGGTGTTGGTCATCCGCGGCATCGGTACATGCGCGTGCGACTCGCGCCGTCCGTTGCCGGTCGGCTTCATGTCCATCAGCCGCGCATTCTGCCGGTCCTGCATGTAGCCGACAAGGATACCGTCCTCAATCAACACCGTGCGGTTGGTCGGTGTGCCCTCATCGTCGATCGAGAGCGAGCCGCGGCGCGCCTGCATCGTGCCATCGTCGACGACGGTGACGCCTTCTGCCGCGACCTTCTGGCCCATCAGACCGGCAAATGCGGATGTCTTCTTGCGATTGAAGTCGCCCTCGAGCCCGTGGCCGACGGCCTCGTGCAGCATCACGCCCGGCCAGCCTGAGCCAAGCACGACGTCCATTTCACCGGCAGGAGCGGGGACCGCATCGAGATTGATCAGCGCCTGTCGGACGGCTTCGTCGACGGTGCCTTGCCAGGCGTCGGGCGCGATGAACCGTTGAAAACCTTCGCGGCCGCCGAAGCCATAGCTGCCGGATTCCTGACGGTCGCCGTCGCCTGCGACGACCGATACGTTGAGCCGTACGAGCGGACGGATGTCGCGGTAGATCTCGCCATCGGCACGCAAAATCTCGACCACCTGCCAGGTCGCCGCAACGCTCGCCGTCACTTGACGTACGCGCGCATCCTTGCCGCGCGCATAAGCGTCGATCGCCTCGAGCAACTTCACTTTTGCGTCGAAGGCTGGCGCGCCGAGGGGATTGTCGTCGGTATAGAGTTTGCGGTTGGTACGGCTCGGTGCCTCCGCATAGGTGCCGCTATGTCCGCCTTTGACTGCGCGAACCGCCTCGACTGCGCGCGCAATCGCACCTTCCGAAAGGTCGGAGGCATGCGCATAGCCCACCGCTTCATCTTTCACCGCACGCAGGCCAAAACCCTGCGCGGTGTCATACGTCGCCTGCTTGAGCCGCCCGTTGTCGAAAGTGAGCGCCTCGGCCTGGCGGTATTCGAGGAACAGTTCGCCATCGTCGGCGCCATCGAGCCCGCGGCCGATCAGTTGGCGCACCTTGGCGCGGTCGAGACCCGCTCGGTCGATCAGGGATGACATGGCGGGGTCCATTGGCTGCTCCAGGGTAGGATCATTATCGCACTAAATAGGGGGACCGTGGCGATTCTGCGAGAACCCACATGCGGACTAATCGCGGCTGAAATGCACCGAGACTTCGCCGATCGGCTCCAATACATGCGTCAAATCATTCTCATCCGGCTCTATCATGAGCGGCGATGTGATCGAGCCAGTGATGATCACGTCGCCTGCGGAAAGCTTTTCGCCGAATGCGGAAAGGGTATTTGCGACATGGGCGACGATCTCCGGCAGCTTGCCGGTGAGAGCTTCCGGATCGGTTG
>DASSSM010000562.1:0-2010 GCA_035708425.1 Pseudolabrys sp. | reverse complement strand
TGATGACGTCGCCAACGTCCTGCACGGCATCGTCATCGAGCACGTGTAATCTTTTCAAGGCCGAAAGACGATGGACGCCGCCGCGCTGACTTTGCTGCTACTTATTGGCCTGATCATCGTCGCGCTGGCGTTCGATTTCCTCAACGGCATGAACGACGCCGCAAACTCAATCGCAACGATTGTCTCCACGCGCGTGCTACGGCCGCAATATGCCGTCGCGTGGGCGGCATTTTTCAATTTCGTTGCCTTCCTGTTCTTCGGATTGCACGTCGCTGAAACGGTCGGCCGAGGTATCGTGGAAGCCGACGTCGTCAACGAGCACGTCATCTTTGGCGCGCTCGCCGGCGCAATCGTGTGGCAAATTCTCACGCAGCGGCTAGGCATACCTTCGTCAAGTTCGCACGCGTTGATCGGCGGGCTAGTCGGATCCGGCATCGCCAAGGCCGGATTCAGTGCCGTGGTGTGGGCCGGTGTATGGAAAACCGCCGTGGCGATTTTCATGTCGCCAGGCGTAGGTTGTCTGCTGGCACTCCTGCTCATGTTGCTGGTCTCGTGGCTGTTCGTGCGCTTCACACCGCACGGAGTCGATCATATTTTCCGGCGCGCGCAGTTCGTGTCGGCGTCCCTCTACGCCCTCGGTCACGGTGGTAACGATGCGCAAAAGACCATGGGCATCATCGCCGTGCTGCTTTACTCGCAGGGCCACCTCGGAGGTAATTTCTACGTTCCGTTTTGGGTGGTGCTCACCTGTCAGATCGCTATGGCTTTGGGGACCTTGGCCGGCGGATGGCGCATCGTGCGTACGATGGGCTCAAAGATCACGCGGCTCACTCCGATGCAGGGATTTTGCGCGGAAACTGGCGGTTCGATCACGCTCTTCGCCGCCACCTGGCTGGGCGTGCCGGTATCGACCACGCACACCATTACAGGCTCCATTATCGGGGTTGGTGCGGCGAAGAAGGTGCGGGCCGTACGATGGGTCGTGGCGCGGGAAATTGTCACGGCCTGGGTCATTACGATTCCGGCGGCAGGACTGCTGTCTGCTTTCTTCTACTGGCTGAGTGGACTTTTCGGCTGATCAGGCCGCAACGCGCGCCAGGAAGCCCTCGACTTCCCTACGCACTTCGGCGGCGGCGGCTTCCACCGCCTGCGACGCCGAGAGCACATTCTCGGCCGATTCCCGCGTCTGCGCGGCCGCGCCGGATACGTCGCCCAGAACCTGAACCACGACCTTTGCGCCATCCGACGCGCTCGCAACGTTCTGCGAAATTTCTCCAGTGGCTGCACTTTGCTCTTCGACGGCGGCGGAAACCGCGGTCGCGCAACTGTCGATCTCCTGCATACGTCCGGAAATTCTGCCGATCGCCGAGACGGCGCTTGTGGTCGCCGCCTGCACGGACATGATTAGCTTGGAGATATCTTCGGTCGCCTTGGCGGTCTGCACCGCGAGCGATTTGACTTCGGAAGCCACGACCGCGAAGCCCTTTCCGGCCTCGCCGGCGCGTGCCGCTTCGATTGTGGCGTTGAGAGCCAGCAGGTTGGTTTGTCCGGCGATGGCGCGAATGAGTTTGATGACGTCGCCAATCTTTTGTGCAGCATTCGCAAGCGCTGTGATCTGGCTGTTGGTCCCGTGCGCCTCGGTCACGGCGACACGGACGATCTCGGTCGTCTTGGCGAGCTGACGGCCGATTTCATTGATCGACCCGCTTAGCTCGTCGGCTGCGACCGCTGCCGTCTCGACGTTCGTCGACGCCTCATTCGAAGCGGACACTGCGCCATCGGCGCTTTGAGATGTCTGGGCGGAATTGCTGAACAAGGTCGTGGCGGTCGCATGCATCGTCCGTGCGCCTTCGCCGACCGTCTTAAGGTGGTCCTCGACGCGTTGTCGGAAAACGGCTATCGCCTGTTCGATGACGGCGCGGCGCTGCTGCTGCTCCTGCATTGACACCCGTTCGCGCTCTGCATCGCGCCGTTCGGTGACATCCTCGTGCGTCGCAACCCAGCCGCCGT
>DASSSM010000561.1:0-7979 GCA_035708425.1 Pseudolabrys sp. | reverse complement strand
GGCAGACGCCGTTCGCCTTCTATGCCGGCGTGCTCGGCCGCGCCGACGGCGGACGCAGGAGCTTCCTGCAGCGGCTCGGGCCGGAGTCGGCCGATCCGCTCGACGAATTCCTCAACCTCGCGCTCGACTATGAGGCGCGCGAGACAGCATCGCTGCAAGGCTTCCTCGCCTGGCTGCGTGCGGCGCAGAGCGAGGTGCGGCGCGACATGGAGATGGCGCGCGACGAGGTGCGCGTGATGACGGTGCACGGCGCCAAGGGCCTCGAGGCCCGCACCGTTATCCTTGCCGACACCACAACCGAGCCGAAGGGCGCGCATCCGCCCAAGCTGCTGACGCTGTCCAATGGTGCGATCATTTGGGCCAAGCGCAAGCAGGACGACACCGACACGATGGAGGATTCGCGTGCCGCCGCCGAGCGTGCCGCGATCAACGAATACCGGCGGCTGCTATACGTGGCAATGACGCGTGCAGCCGAGCGGCTGGTGGTGTGCGGGTCGAAAGGCCCGAACAAGATTCCCGACGGCTGCTGGTACCAGCTCGTGGAGGACGCGCTGCGCGGCGATTGCGTGAGCGAGTCGGCAGACGTCGGCAGTGACGAAGTGCTGCGCTACCGCAAAGGAAGAATGCCGGAGGCCGGACCTGCGAAGCGTGAAACACCAGCGGCAAAAATTTCGCTGCCGCCCTGGCTCACACGCGATGCGCTGATGGACAAGGCGGCGGTGCGCAGCATCACGCCGTCGGGCGCGATTGATGAGGAGGCGGCGCGCCCATTCGCTGTCGCCGGCATCAAGGCGGCATTGCTGCGCGGCTCGCTCACCCACCGGCTGATGCAGTCACTGCCGGATATTCCCGCCGAGCGCCGCGCCAAGACGGCACAGAATTATCTCGCGCGCAGAGGCGGCGAGCTGACGGCCGAAGTTCGCAAGGCCATCTCCGACGAAGTCATGCGCGTGCTCGGTCATCAGCACTTCCGCGAGCTTTTCGAACCCAACAGCCGGGCCGAAGTGCCGATCATCGGCAGGGTCATGGCCGGCGGTGAACTGGTGCGGGTGTCCGGTCAGGTTGACAGGCTGGCCGTAACGCCTGGTGCCGTCTTGATCGGTGATTTCAAAACGAATCGTCCCGCGCCACGACGAATCGAGGCGGTGCCGGAGGGCTACGTAATGCAGCTAGCCCGTTATCGTGCCGTGCTTGCCAAAATTTATCCGGACCGGCCCATCCGCGCCGCGCTGATCTGGACTGAAGTCCCTGATCTGATGGAACTTTCCGAAGAGACCCTGGACAATGCCCTAGCCCGCGTCACCTCCGCGTGAAGCTCCTTGACGCTTGCAGACTGCGTTCATAGGTTCCTGCCCTCACAATTTTTGGGGCGATTCTCCCCATTCAATGACAAGAGGGTGCTGCCATGGCCGTCGGCAAAGTGTCGGACGCTAGCTTTGAATCGGATGTATTGAAGTCTGCCGAACCGGTGGTCGTGGATTTCTGGGCGGAATGGTGCGGCCCCTGCCGCATGATCGCGCCGGCGCTGGAAGAGATCGCGGGCCAGCTCGGCGATAAGGTCAAGATCGTCAAGCTCAACGTCGACGAGAACCCGAACACCGCCGCCAAATACGGCATCATGTCGATCCCAACGCTGATGCTGTTCAAGAACGGAGAGATTGCCTCGCGCCAGGTCGGGGCGGCACCGAAGCAGAAACTGCATCAATGGATCAGCGGTTCTGTCTGAAGCCGAGATAGGAACTTCCTGAACGGCCGGCCGAAAGCCGGCCGTTTTGCATTGGCGGGCAGCGCTATCGCGGAAGCGTTCCGTTCTCGCGCAGCACGTCGCCGGCGAGATAAAGAGACCCGGTAATCAAAATTCGCGGAGGTGGGTCAAGATCAAGCTTGCGAGCCGCATCAAGCGCCTCGGCGAGATTGTCACGGCTTGTCGCCGAAATGCCGATAGCACGCGCAATGTCCGCCACCGTTTCCGACGGCATGCCCTTTTCGGCGCCCGGCACCGGCACTGCGATCAATCGGCGTGCAAGGCCGGCAAAATTTTTCAGGAAACCTTCGCAATCCTTGCTGGCGAGCATTCCCACCACCAGGATCAACGGCCGCGATACACGCTCCTCAAGGTCAGCCAGCGTCGCTGCTATGGCGCGGCCGCCGTCCGGATTGTGCCCACCGTCGAGCCACAACTCGCTGCCGGCGGGAGCAAGGTCGACGAGCCGGCCTTGACCAAGACGTTGCAGCCGCGCCGGCCATTCGGCCTTCGTCATGCCGGCTTCGAATGCGGCAGCCGGGATCGCGAATGGCTTCACCGTACGCAAAGTAGCGATTGCCAGGCCGGCGTTTTCAAACTGATGCCGCCCGTAAAGCCTCGGAGCCGGCAGATCGAGCAAACCCGCTTCGTCCTGGTAGACCAGCCTTCCCCGCTCCTCGGTGGCAGTCCAATCCTCGCCGGCAATTTTAAGCGGAGCGACGAGTTTGCCGGCCTGCCGCTCGATTACGGCAAGAACCTCGCGGTGCTGCGAAGCGACTATGGCGGGAACGCCGTGCTTGAGAATTCCGACCTTTTCGCTGGCAATTTTCTCCAGGGAATCGCCAAGAAAATCGGTATGATCGACCGAAACGCGCGTGATGATCGATGCCAAAGGCTTGTCGATAACATTCGTTGCATCGAGCCGCCCCCCAAGACCCACCTCAAGCAGAAGAACATCCGCCGGATGATGCGCAAAAATCGAAAGGCCGGCGGCGGTCGTTATTTCGAACACCGTTATCGGCGCGCCCGCATTCGCCCGTTCGCATTCCTGCAAGGCCGCAGCAAGTTCGTCATCGGAGACGAGATGCCCTTCACCGCGCGCACCAATGCGGAAGCGTTCATTGAAACGGACAAGATGCGGCGACGTGTACGTGTGCACGCTCCTTCCCGCAGCTTCCAGAATTGCGCGCAAAAAGGCGATCGTCGAGCCCTTGCCATTTGTGCCGGCAACGTGAATGACCGGCGGCAACCTCCGCTCGGGATGGCCCAACGCGCCAAGCAGTCGCTGCACGCGATCGAGTGACAGATCGATACGCTTGGGGTGAAGCCCCATTATCCGCGACACGATGGAATCGATTTGATTCATGACAACACGTTTGTGGTCACCGGGACGCGTGCGGCCCGGTAATACCGATATATGTGGCACAGTCCCACCTTGCTAAGCGAGATGGCTGGGTCATAGGCGTGTGAAGGCACGCCGTCCTTCGGCCGGCGATGTCTGGCCATGACAAATTATTGGGCATGACGTCAACGTTCAGGCGTGTGCCGGAACGGGTAGTTGTTCTCGATACTGCTGGCCGCCGGGTGAAGGCGTTCTCGTCAGCAGCCGGCACAGTTCGGCAAGCGTGGGGCGCAACTTGTGCCGATGCACGACCATGTCAACCATGCCATGTTCGGCGAGATATTCGGCACGCTGAAAGCCGTCAGGTAATTTTTCGCGGATGGTCTGTTCGATTACGCGCGGACCCGCAAAGCCAATCAACGCGCCGGGCTCGGCGATCTGTACGTCGCCAAGCATTGCGTAGGAGGCTGTAACACCGCCAGTGGTCGGATTGGTCAACACGACAATATAGGGCTTGCGTGCTTCGCGCAGCATCTGCACGCCAACGGTCGTGCGTGGCAACTGCATCAGCGACAGGATGCCTTCCTGCATGCGCGCTCCACCCGAAGCCGCAAACATGATGAACGGCGTCTGCCGGCGGACCGCGGTCTCAAGCCCTGTGATCACTGCTTCACCGGCGGCCATGCCAAGCGAGCCGCCCATGAAGTCGAAATCCTGGACCGCGATCGTCACCATCTGCCCTTCAAGACGGCCAATACCGACCTTCACTGCATCCTGCAGCCCTGTCTTGGCGCGGGCATCTTTCAGCCGGTCGGCGTAACGGCGCTCATCGCGAAACTTGAGTGGATCGACGGCCACTTCAGGTAGCGCAACGTCTTCAAACTCGCCGCCATCGAACATCGCCTTTAGCCGTTGCGGCGCACTGATGCGCATGTGGTAGTTCGAACTTGGGATGACGAACTGGTTGGCCTCGACGTCCTTGTAAAAGACGAGCTGCCCGGTCTCCGGACACTTGATCCAGAGATTTTCAGGCGTCTCGCGGCGCAAGAAACTGCGGATCTTCGGACGTACGAGATTGGAGATCCAGTTCATGGGTCGTTTCTATAAATACGATTCGGCCAAATTATAACCGCTTGCGGCGCCGAATGTTCATTCTGCCGCCACGCGGCGGGCGGAGCGCAGGCCCTCCGCCAGTGTGGAAACCAGGCTTGTTACGGCTTTCACCGTGCCCGAGCCGGCCTTACCGTTTTTATCGAGGCTCCCACGCAACGCGTCAACGAGGGCCGAGCCCACGACCACGCCGTCTGCCCCGGCAGCGATGGCGCGGGCGTGCTCTGCGGTCCTGACCCCAAACCCGACCGCAACTGGAAGCTTGGTGTGGCGCTTGATGCGCGCAACCGCGGCCGTCACCTTGCCGGTATCCGGTGCTGCGGCACCCGTAATTCCGGTGATGGAAACGTAATAAACAAAGCCGGATGTATTGTTGAGCACCGCCGGCAAGCGCTTGTCGTCGGTGGTCGGGGTGGCGAGACGAATGAAATTGAGGCCGGCTTTAAGCGCGGGAAGGCAGAGCTCCTCGTCCTCTTCCGGTGGCAAATCCACGACAATGAGCCCGTCCACGCCAGCCGCCGTTGCATCAGCGAGGAATTTGTCAACGCCGTAAACATAAATGGGATTGTAGTAACCCATGAGGACGATGGGTGTTTCGTCGTCGTTCTTGCGAAATTCGCGTACCAGCCTAAGCGTATCGCCGACCCGCTGGCCCGCCTTGAGCGCCCGCAATCCTGCGGCCTGGATGGCTGGACCGTCCGCCATTGGATCGGTGAACGGCATGCCGAGCTCGATGATATCGGCTCCAGCTTTCGGCAGCTCTTTGGCGATCGCAAGCGAGGTCGCGTAGTCAGGATCGCCCGCCATAGTGAACGTCACCAGCGCGGCCCGGCCTTCCTTCTTCAAGGCAGCGAAGCGACGTTCGATGCGCGTGGTCATCGATTCTTGCTTTCGAGAAAGGCTTCGACAGACGCGAGATCCTTGTCGCCACGACCGGACAGATTGACCACCATCAGATGATCTTTCGGCTTCTTCGCCGCGATCTCCGGCACTTTGGCGAGGGCATGCGCAGACTCGAGCGCGGGGATGATGCCCTCGAGCTTGCTGCACAGCTGAAACGCCGCCACCGCCTCGTCGTCTGTCGCGGAAAGAAATTTCACCCGGCCCATGTCGTGCAACCAAGCGTGCTCGGGGCCGATGCCGGGGTAGTCCAGACCCGCCGAAATCGAGTGCGCCTCTTCGATCTGGCCATCATCGTTCATCAGCAAGTAGGTGCGGTTGCCGTGCAGCACACCGGGTCTGCCGCCGGCAATCGAGGCCGCGTGCTTGCTGTTGAGTCCGTGTCCAGCCGCCTCGACGCCGTAGATCGCGACCGACCGCTCATCGAGAAATGGGTGAAACAGACCCATCGCGTTTGACCCGCCACCGATGCAGGCAATGAGCGAATCGGGCAGCCTGCCCTCTGCGGCGTGCATCTGGTCGCGGGTCTCGCGGCCAATAATCGACTGGAAATCGCGCACCATCGCCGGATACGGATGTGGGCCCGCCACCGTGCCGATGCAATAGAACGTGTCGCTGACGTTGGTGACCCAGTCGCGCAACGCTTCGTTCATTGCATCCTTGAGCGTGCGTGCGCCGGATTCGACCGGACGGACTTCTGCTCCGAGGATATTCATTCTCAGCACGTTCGGCTTTTGCCGCTCGACGTCGACCGCGCCCATATAAACGATGCACGGCAGGCCGAACTTGGCGCACAAGGTCGCAGTCGCGACGCCGTGCATCCCGGCGCCGGTTTCCGCGATGATGCGAGTCTTGCCCATGCGCAAAGCCAGCATGATCTGGCCGAGCACGTTGTTCACCTTGTGTGCGCCGGTGTGGTTGAGATCCTCGCGCTTGAAATAGATTTTTGCCCCGCCGCAGTGCTGCGTGAGCCGTTCGGCGAAATAGAGCGACGACGGCCGACCCACGTAATTTGCAAGATGGCCATCCATCTCCTTCTGGAATTCCGGATCCGCTTTGGCCTTCGCGTAGGCGGCTTCAAGCTCGAGGATCAGCGGCATCAGTGTTTCGGCGACGAAGCGGCCGCCATAGATGCCGAAATGCCCTCGCTCGTCGGGCCCGGTACGGAATGAGTTGGGCTGCTGCACGGTCATGGTTGCAAGTGCCTATTTGACCGGGCGCACGATCGACCCCTCGCCAAGCTGGAGGGGCGGTGAAAAGATCTCTGCTTCGGCCGCGCGGGCGGCACGGATAAACGCACGGATTTTCTCCGGATCCTTTTCGCCGGGCCCGCGTTCGACGCCAGAAGAGACGTCGACGCCCGGCGCACGTGTGATACGCAGCGCCTCCGCTACATTGCCGGCGTCAAGGCCGCCCGACAGCATAAAGGGAACACCGGCATTGATGTTCTTAAGGAGAGTCCAATCGAAGGCCCTGCCCAACCCGCCCGGACGGGTCGCGTCCTTCGGCGGTCGCGCATCGAAGATCAGCCGGTCGACAAACTGCGCATACTCGCGGATCGGCGACAGGTCCCTGCGCTCGGCAATCGCCAGCGCCTTCATGACCGGCAAGCCAAAGCGTGTGCGCACGGCGACGACGCGATCCGGCGTTTCATTACCGTGCAGCTGCAACATGTCCGGATTGAGCGCATTGATGATGTCGAGCAGCATCTCATCGCTCGCATCGACCGTTAGCGCGACCTTGGCGGCGCGGCCTTGCACGCGCTGGCCGAGCGTGCGCGCAGCCTCAAAGCCGATGTGACGAGGGCTCGGGGGAAAGAATACGAAGCCAACGAGGTTGGCCCCGGAATTGAGCGCTACATCAAGCGCTTGCGGGGTCTTAAGGCCGCAGATTTTGATCGACAGAGACATTATGAGGCGCGTTCTACCGCCTTATCCACTCGGCCGCAAAGCGGAACGTGCCGGTCACGGAAGTGGCGGCGGAATGACCGTATACGGGGCGGGATCTGGTGTGCGTGGGGTTTCCGGCGCGAAGCGTCGGCGGATCACATCGAGTTCCTGATGCAATGCGCGCACGTCCGCATCAAGCCTGCGCGCCGCACGGCGCCACCGGGCTTGGCCGACCCAGGCAACCGTGCCGCCAATCAGCACACCAAGAATGATAAGCACGACGATGAGAACGAAAAGCGGCAGCGTTACCGCATAGGCTGGGCTTGTCGTCGAAAAGGGGTCGAATGACACCGTGACCGATTGCCGGTTGGCCACCGCGAAGATGATGATGGCCGCTGCCAACGGCACGAGGATCACCGCCGACACGATTTTGCGGAACATTGTCGACGCCCTTTGTCAAAAAAACGACGGCCGGGACGTGCCCGGCCACAATCATAGCATTTTCGCAAACCGGAAAAACCGGCCCCTAAATCGAGTCCGGCTTGTTCAACCGCTCACGCATTTCCTTGCCGGTTTTGAAGAATGGCACCGATTTCTTGTCGACAGCCACATGAGCCCCGGTCCGGGGATTTCGACCGGTTCGCGCCGGCCGGTGTTTCACCGAAAAGGCGCCGAAGCCACGCAACTCGACGCGGTCGCCTTTGGCCATGGCGCTGGTGATCTCGCCAAGAATGGCATTGACGATATTTTCGACGTCGCGTTGGTAGAGGTGAGGATTCTGGGAGGCAATTCGCTGGACAAGCTCTGACTTGATCATTGACGCCGCCCTGCCCGGTCAAGTGGTACTCAATTAGTGGATGGAGGGTGCCAAAGCGCCAAGAGACCGTCAAGATTAAGTCTCTCGACCGCCTGCACCGCGCCCCATTCTTCGATGCGGTGCGCAATGGCGCTGAGCCCCACAGCTTCGAATGTCCAAGCCGCGACGTGCAGGAAA
>DASSSM010000560.1:0-10072 GCA_035708425.1 Pseudolabrys sp. | reverse complement strand
AGCGCGCAGGCGCTTTTCGGTTACGATGCGGGCGAGCTGGGAGCCCTTTCGCTCAGCGACCTGCTGGTTCCGGAATCCCACCGCCCGGTGCTAGAGCATCTCGAGCGGCTTGCCCGGCGTGACGGCGTCGGTTCACTCGGCGCCGGCTACGAAGCAATCGGCCGCGTGCGCCAGGGCGGTCTTGTCCCGCTGCATATCACGATCGGGCGCATCGAGGACGGCGAGAAACTTTGCGCGGTATTGCGCGACGTCACCGCCTGGAAGCGTAGCGAAGAAGAATTGATCAACGCCAGGCGTGCGGCCGAGAAGGCATCCACGGCGAAGTCCGAATTTCTTGCCAAGATCAGCCACGAAATCCGCACACCGCTCAATGCCATCATCGGCTTTTCCGAAGTGATGATGGACGAACGTTTCGGCCCGATCGGCAGCGAACGCTACCGGCAATATCTCAAGGACATCCACGCCTCGGGCGGGCATCTTATTTCGCTCCTCAACGATTTGCTCGATCTGTCGAAGATCGAGGCCGGGAAGCTCGATCTCACTTTCGTGAGCGTCAATCTCAATGATCTCGTGCAGCAGTGCGTGGCCATCATGCAGCAGCAGGCCAACCGGGAACGCGTGATCATCCGCACCGCGCTGCACGATAACCTGCCGCAGATCATTGCGGACGCGCGCGCGATGCGCCAGATCATGCTCAATCTGTTGTCGAATTCAATCAAGTTCACTGGCGCCGGCGGGCAGGTGATCATTTCGACCGCGCAGACGGACAACCATGAGGTCGTGCTGCGTGTTCGCGATACCGGCTCCGGCATGAGCGAAAAGGAATTACAGATTGCGCTCGAGCCTTTCCGACAGGTTCCCACGGTCACGCATTGGGACGCTGGTGGAACCGGGCTCGGCCTGCCGATCACAAAGGCCCTCGCGGAAGCAAATCAGGCATACTTCCGGATAACCAGCCGGGTCGATGACGGCACGCTCGCCGAAGTGATTTTTCCCGCCACCCGCGTGCTAGCGCAGTAAATCCGAAATCGGTTAGGCTCTCGTCATGGGCCGCCTGTTCCGCTGCATCGCATTCGCGTTGGTGCTCGCGAACACACCCGCTATTGCGCCGGTCCGCGCCGCCGAGCCAGTCGACCTGCTGCTGGTTCTTGCAGCGGATGTGTCGCGCAGTGTCGATAGCCAGAAATTTCAGCTGCAGCGCGAAGGTTATGCCGCGGCAATGGCCAATTCCCGGGTCGTCGATACCATCCGGTCCGGCCGTCATGGACGCATTGGTGTCTTGTTTCTCGAATGGTCGGGCTTCGGCAGCCAGAAGGTCGTCATCGACTGGATGATCATCGATGGGGCAAAAGCGGCGCAGGCCTTCGGCGACCGGCTGCTTGAGTCGCCGCGGTCTTTCGCAGACCGGACTTCAATCAGCGGCGGTATCGACGCGGCTGTCGCCGAACTCGCGCGCGCGCCGTTCACCGCCGACCGGCGCACCATCGACGTTTCAGGTGACGGAACGAACAATGCGGGCCGTGACATCGGCCAGGCGCGGGACGAGGCGCTCGCCCTCGGCATTACAATCAATGGATTGGCGATTCTCAGCGAGACGCCATTGCCCTGGAATCCCGAGCACACCAACCCGACCGGCGGTCTCACCAAGTACTACCGTGACAACGTCATTGGCGGTCCCGGCAGCTTCGTGATCGAGGCCAAGGATTTCAGCTCGTTTGGACAGGCCATCATCAAGAAAATGATCGCCGAAATTGCCGATGCGCGCGGCAACCCCGCGACGGCAGCCCAGTAGGCTTAACCGGCCCAGCCATGAAAGGGTCACAGAGGCTATCCAAGGTTGGCCCTAGCGGGCCCGATGCTATAGTCCGCCGGCGCCTGACGCCGAAGCAACCGGAAACCTCCATTTGACAGCCGCAACCGGCTTGAAACGCCTGGGGATTGTCCTGCTCGCCGTGATGGCGGGCGGACTGCTCGTTCTTGCGACAGCTGGATACCTGATTTCCGCCGATACCGTTCGCCAGCAAGTCCTTGGGGAGATCCGGGGCGTGACCGGACTCGAGCCCGTCCTGCGCGGGAAAGCCAGCGTTTCGCTGTTTCCGACAGGGAGCGTCAGCTTCGACGATGTGATCCTGGGCGATGCCAAACAGCCTGCGCTTGTTGCCGAGCGGTTGACGGCGCGTCTGCGATTTTTTCCGTTGCTGATCGGCCGAGTCGAAATCGCCGATGTCACACTGGACCGGCCGAATATCTCGATAGAATTACTTCCGAACGGTCAATCCAATTGGTCGGGCTTGATCGAGGCGCTCACGCGCAGCCAATCGGCGGCGCAGCGGCTCGCGGCGTTCTCCGAAATGCGCATCGAGGGCGGCACCATCGCGATCCGCGACGAGGCGCGCAAGATCACCGAAACCCTGTCGGGCGTCGAATTCTCGCTGGCGTGGCCGTCGATCTCCAAAAGCTTTGGCGCCACCGGACGATTCATCTGGCGCGACGCACCGATGGACGCCAGCCTGACGCTCGCCGATTTTCCGTCGGTGCTGGCGGGCAACCGCAGCGGCGTGAAACTGCGCGTCTCCGGTGCACCAATGAAGGCGGCATTTGAAGGCGCAATCAGCCTCAAGCCGACACTCAAGATCGAAGGCACGCTCGCTGCCGATACCGTTTCGTTGCGCAATGCGCTGGTGTGGGCCGGGCAAAAGCCGCCGCCCGGCGGCGGCTTCGGCCGTTTCGCAATCAAGGCGCGGACCAACGTAGTCGCCGGCACCATCAGCCTGTCGAGCGTCAATGTCGAACTCGACGGCAACGCCGCCGAAGGCGTGCTCACATTTGCCGCCGACGGGCGCCAGACCCTGCAGGGCACACTCGCCGCCGACACGCTCGACCTGACCCCCTATGTGTCGACCGTCCGTTTGCTGACCGCCAGTGAACGCTCGTGGAGCAGTGGCCGGATCACACTCGAGGGACTTGCGAGTCTGGACGTCGATCTGCGGTTGTCGGCCGCAAACGTTATCGTATCCAACGCCAAGGTTGGCCGCACCGCGATTGCAGCGAATCTGCGCGGCGGACACCTGGTCGTCACGGTCGGCGAGGCGCAGGCTTATGGCGGCGTGATCAAAGGTTCGCTGGCGTTTGCCGAATTTGATCAGGGCGTCGAGGTGAAATCGCAGATGCAATTCACCGACGTAGACCTTGAGACATGCCTGGGGCAATTGTTCGGCCTGCGGCGGCTTGAGGGTAAAGGCAGCATGTCACTCAACGTCGAAGGCACAGGTAATAGCGTGCTGGCTGTGACCCGGACGTTGAGCGGAACCGCTACTTTGACCGGGACGAACGGGGCGCTTGCCGGCCTCAATGTTGAACAGTTGCTGCGCCGTCTTGAGCGGCGGCCGCTTTCGGGCGGCGGCGAATTCCGCACCGGACGCACGCCTTATGAAAAAATCGCCATCACGCTCAAGATCACGAAGGGCACGGTCACCGTCGACGACGTGGCCATCGAGGGCGCCGCGGTCAAGCTGGCGCTTGCCGGAACGGCGTCGATCCCGGAGCGCGATCTCGATCTCAAGGGCACGGCCGTGCTTATGGCTCCGCCACGGCCGGGCGCAACGCCTTTCGAGCTGCCCTTTATCGTACAAGGATCGTGGGACGATCCGATCATGCTGCCTGATCCGGAAGCGCTGATCCGCCGTTCGGGAGCCGCCGCGCCGCTGTCCAGGGCGTTACAGGAGCGCAACGCGCGCGATTCCGTGCGTCGTGCCATCGAGCGCCTGACCGGCGGCACGCCATCCTCGGGCACGATTCCGGCTGCCGGCCAGACGGCCGCGCCGGAAACGCAACAAAAGCCTGAATAACGGCCTTCAGCGGCGAGAGTGCCGCCAGCCCTGCCTTCGACTATCATCCTGCCTGAGACGAATCACCCGCCGATCCTTGCGGGCATGATGGGCCGTGGATGCTGAACCCTTTCTTTCGGACCCTGGTCAAGGTCGTCGTCGCCTCACTGATCGTCGGCACCGTCCTTGCTCATTTCGGGATCACGGCCGAACAGATCATCCGTGAGCTTGGGCTGTCGACGGAGCGCATCGAGGACTATGCGCGGCAAGGCATCGCCTGGGCATGGCCAAACCTGCTGCTCGGCTCGATGATCATCATACCGGTCTGGTTTGTCGTCTTCCTGTTCCGCCCCCCGGGCAAACGCAGCAGCGATTAGCGCGCCTAGACCTGCACTCCCAGCGCCACCTGCTCGCGCTGGCTCGCGCCCCTTTTGGTGATCAGCGAAGATATAACCGTGCCGAGCGCGACAACCGCGATCATGATGGTGCAGATCGCGTTGATTTCCGGTTTCACCCCCAACCGCACTTCCGAATAGATGCGAATTGGCAGTGTCGTTGCCCCCGGCCCCGTCGTGAAACTGGCGATCACGAGATCATCGAGAGAGAGCGAGAAGGCGAGCATCCATCCGGCGGCGATTGCGGGAACGATCAGCGGCAGTGTTATCGTCATGAACGTCCTGAACGGCGGGCAGCCAAGATCCATCGCTGCCTCCTCGAGGCTTCGATCGAAGCCGATCAGCCGCGATTGCACGATCACGGTGACGAAGCATGTCGTCAGCGTCGTATGAGCGATGACGACCGTCCAGAAGCCGCGATCAACATTGATAGCGACGAACAGCAGCAGCAGCGACAGCCCGGTGATCACCTCAGGCATCACCAGCGGGGCATAGACCATGCCGGAAAACAACAGCCGCCCGCGAAATCGTCCCATGCGCGTCAGGGAAACGGCCGCTAGCGTGCCAAGCACGGTTGCGGCGGTTGCCGACAGGAAGGCGACGCGGAAGCTGATCCAGGCGGCGCTGAGAATCGCCTCGTCGTTCAGCAGTTCGCGATACCATACGAGCGACCACCCACCCCAGACCGTGACAAGCCGCGAGGCATTGAACGAGTAGACCACCAGAATGACGATCGGCAGATAGAGAAACGCAAGCCCCAAGGCCACCGAGACGATGTTGAATGGAGTCGGTCCGCGTTTCATGCCCGCCCTCCTTCGAGCGACCGCTGCTGCAGGCGCTCGTAGAACAGGATTGGCACCAGCAGCAGGCCGAGGAGAGCGATCGCTATCGCCGATGCGACCGGCCAATCGCGATTTGAGAAGAACTCGGTCCACAATGTCTGGCCGATCATTTGCGATTCCGAGCCGCCGAGCAGATCCGGGATGACGAATTCGCCGACGATTGGAATGAACGACAGCAGCGCACCCGCCGCAACACCCGGAAGCGATAGCGGGAACGTGATCAGCCAGAACGCTTTCCACGCCGGACATCCGAGGTCGGATGCTGCTTCCAGCAGCGACTCGTCCATTTTTTCGAGGCTCGCGTAGAGCGGCAGGACCATGAACGGCAAATAGGAATAGACCATGCCGATATAGATCGCGGTGTCGGAGGACAGCCACGCGGCAGGCGTGTCGATGATGTGCAGCCGCAAGAGGACGTCGTTGAGCAACCCATCACGCTGCAGAATATTGATCCACGCATAGATGCGGATCAGAAACGACGTCCAGAACGGCAGCACAACTGCCATGACCAGCATGGGCTGCCAGGCCCTCGGTGCGCGGGCCATCCCATAGGCGATCGGATAGCCGAGCGCGAAGAGAAGGACGGTTGAGATCGCGGCCACCTGCAGGCTTTTGAAATACGACAGCAAGTAAAGGGAATCGGTTGCGAGCAACCCGAACGACTCCAGGGAGAGTTGCGCTGTGAATGTCTTCAGTCCTTGCCAGCCCGCCGTGAGATCAAGCACCGGCGTATAGGGCGGCTGCGCCAGCACCGACTGCGACAGGCTGATCTTGAGCACGATGACGAACGGCGCGAGGAAGAAGATCGCCAGCCAAAGGTATGGCACCAGGATAACGACCCGCCTGCCCCAATCTCGCGAATTTCGTTCGCCCAGCATGGCTAACCCGTCAGAACAATGCCGGCATCGGGCGGCCACGTCAGCCAGACGGCATCGCCTTCGGCGTGTGGTGCGCGGCCGCGCGCATTGACGTTGGCGATTGAGACTTTCATCAGCGAACCGTCGGCGAGACGAACCTTGTAGGCCGACATGTCTCCGCGGTAGCCGATCTCGAAAATGGTGCCGGCCACGGCGTTCTTCTCGTCCGCCGGACGCTCCCCGCTCATGCCGATCTTTTCGGGCCGCAGGGCCAGCCACACCCTCTTTCCGGCACCCGTGTCACGGTTGGCCACCGCCAATGGCCCTAGGGCGCTGTCGAGCGAGCCGGGTGCGGTCGTTCGCCCCTCTATGATCGTCACTTCACCGATAAAGTCGGCGACCCAGCGTGAATTGGGCTGCTCGTAGATTTCGGTGGGGGTCGCCACCTGCATCAGTCGGCCTTGATTCATCACCGCGATGCGGTCGGCGACGATCATCGCCTCTTCCTGGTCGTGGGTGACGATGACAAAGGTCGTGCCGAGCCGGCGCTGCAGCTCCATCAGCTCGAACTGCGTCTCGGCACGCAGCTTCTTGTCGAGTGCGGCGAGCGGCTCGTCGAGCAGGAGCACGCGCGGGCGCTTGATCAAGGAGCGGGCAAGCGCCACGCGCTGGCGCTGGCCGCCCGACAGCTGGTGAATTTTGCGCCCTCCGAAGCCCTGCAGCCGGGTGAGCTCGAGCATCTCGGCGACGCGTGCAACGATTTCTTCGCGTCCCACATTCTCCTGGCGCAATCCGAAGGCGATGTTGCCTTCGACCGTGAGGTGCGGAAACAGCGCGTAGCTTTGGAACATCATGTTCACGGGCCGCCGATGCGGTGGCACCGGCACGATGTCCTCTCCACCGAGAAAGATCCGCCCTTCGCTCGGCGTCTCGAAGCCGGCGAGCATACGCAGCAACGTCGTCTTGCCGCAGCCGGACGGGCCGAGCAGCGCAAAGAATTCGCCCTGCGCAATTTCCAGGGTAAGCATTTCGACCGCGGCCACGGCACCAAAGCGCTTGCTGACCGCCTCGAAGCGGATCAGCCGCTTTCTATCGCCCATGTTCTGGTCTTCGCCGCCGCTCACAATCGAATCCCCGTTCGCGGCGCACACGCTAGCGGCGCGCGCGGACAGGTCAACCCGATGACGCAGTCAGGGTTCGACGCACCGCCTGCTTCCAGCCCGCATACTTTCGCTCGCGCTCGCTCGCATCCATGCGCGGCTCGAATCGACGGTCGAGCCGCCATTGCTTTGCGAATGCGGCAAGGTCGGCGCAAACTCCGGCGGCGCGGCCGGCGAGATATGCAGCACCTATGGCCGTCGTTTCCAGCACCGTCGGCCGATCAACCGAACATGCGAGGATGTCGGCGAGGAACTGCATGCAGGGGTCGCTCGCAGTCATTCCGCCGTCGACGCGGAGCACGGTCTTGGAAGCGTGCGACATAGGCCAGTCGGCACGCATCGCTTCCAGTAGATCGCGGGTCTGGTAGCCGACGGATTCGAGAGCGGCCCGTGCGATTTCCGCATCGCCGGAATTCCGCGTCAGGCCATAGATCGCGCCGCGCGCCTGAGCATCCCAATAGGGCGCACCAAGGCCGACAAAGGCCGGCACCAGATAGACCTGCTCCGCCGGATCGGCGAGCTGCGCCAAGGGGCCAACCTCCGGGGCCGAGGCGATGATTTTCAGTGCATCGCGCAACCATTGCACCGCGGCGCCGGCGACAAAGATCGCGCCTTCAAGCGCGTAAGTGCGCTTGCCTTCGAGCTGATAGGCGATGGTCGTGAGCAGGCGGTTGCGCGACGCCAGGCGCTCGGACCCCGTATTGAGCAGGGCAAAGCAGCCGGTGCCATAGGTCGATTTGACCATGCCCGGCTCGAAACACCCCTGCCCGATCGTGGCCGCCTGTTGGTCTCCGGCAACGCCACGGATGTGGATCGGGCCGCCGAGCAGGCCCGCTTTCGTTTCGCCAAAGATGCCCGCGCAGTCGCGCACCTCCGGGAGCAACGCAGTGGGCACCTTGAAAAGATGGCAGAGGTCGGTGTCCCATGTACCCATCCCGATATCGAAGAGCT
Source organism: Pseudolabrys sp. (assembly GCA_035708425.1). GTDB lineage: Bacteria > Pseudomonadota > Alphaproteobacteria > Rhizobiales > Xanthobacteraceae > Pseudolabrys. The sequence goes on along the minus strand of DASSSM010000560.1, from coordinate 2,040 downwards.
GCGTGCGCGCGGCATTCGTCGCGTCCGTCAGATGCGCCTTGCCGCCCGTGAGCCGCCAGAGCAGGAAGGTGTCGATGGTGCCGAAAGCGAGCTTGCCGGCCTGCGCCGCTGCACGCGCGCCTTCGACGTGATCGAGCAGCCAGGCGACTTTAGGGGCGGAAAAATACGGATCAATGAGAAGCCCGGTTTTGCGTGTGATTTCCGGTTCGTGACCATCGCGTCGCAGCGCGTCGCAATGGTCGGCGGTGCGGCGGTCCTGCCAGACGATTGCGTTGTGGATCGGCCGTCCGCTTTGCCGGTCCCAGATCACCACGGTTTCACGCTGATTGGTGATGCCGATGCCGGCAACGTCCTTTGCGCCGATGCGCGCCTGCGCCATCGCCGCGCGAACGGTGGTGACGACCGCCGACCAAATCTCCTCAGGATCGTGCTCGACCTCGCCGGGCGCCGGATAAATCTGGCGCAATTCCTGCTGCGCGGTAGCGAGCGGCCGCAGCTCTGCGTCGAATACAATCGCGCGGGTGGAGGTCGTGCCCTGATCAATCGCGATGAGTGCCGCCGGCAACGGAAATCTCCAGCGATTATTGACGGAAATTCGATTTCATTGACGTCATCAGCCGTTCAAGCGCGGCCATCTGCTGTTTGGACGCCAGCAGGCCGATCTTGCTCCGCCGCCACAATACATCGTCGGCGGTCTCGGCCCATTCATTTTCGACCATGTAGCGCACTTCCGCTTCGGTCAGGTCGCCGGCAACGCATTGTCCCAATTCGTCCATGCTGCGCGCGTCTTTAAGGATCCTTTCCATGCGCAGTCCGTAGGCATGCAGCATCCGGCGCGCGTTCAGCCTGGACAGAAACGGCCAACGCCGCATGGCTTCGTCCGTTTGTGAATCAAAAGCGTCGGGTGAAAACGCGCCACCCGGAAGCGAGGAGTTGGCGGTCCAGCGCGGTTGCGTGCCGATATAGTGCCCGAGTCGCGCCAGCGCGGCCTCCGCCAACCGACGGTAGGTCGTGATCTTGCCGCCATAGACCGTGAGCAGTGGCGCCTTGCCGTCACGACTGTCGAGAACGAGCTCGTAATCGCGGGTGACGTCTTCCGGCTTGTCGGAGCCGTCGTCGTAAAGAGCACGCACGCCCGAGAATGACCGAACCACCTCATCAGGTGTGATGACGCTGCGGAAATAGCGATTGACGACGTCGCACAGGTAACTGATTTCATGCGGCGTCGGCGTGGGGGCGCTGAGATCTCCGACAAAATTCTCGTCGGTGGTGCCGATCAGGCTGAAATCATCTGTAAACGGCAGGACGAACACCACCCGCCGGTCCGGCGCTTCGAGGATGTAGCCATAGTCATTCTGGAACTGACGGCGCACGACGATGTGGCTGCCCTTGATCAGCCGGACGCCGCGCGCCAGCGGCTGCCGGATAATGGTGTCCGCCACGCCTCCGATCCAGGGACCCGCGGCATTGATCAGCACGCGCGCGGTCGCAACGCTGCGGCGGCCGTGGTCGTTGAGCACCAGCTCCCATTCATCGCGCCGCTCGGCCCGGGTGCAGCGCGTGCGCGTCCGGATGACGGCGCCACGCTCGGCGGCGTCAACCGCGTTGACCACGACCAGCCGGGAATCGTCGACCGAGCAGTCGGAATATTCGAACCCGTAGCGGAATTCCCGCTTGAGCGGATGACCGGCCTGATGGTGCGTCAGATCGGCCGTACGGGACGCGGGCAGCAGCTTGCGCGCGCCGAGCACGTCGTACAGAAAAAGTCCGAAGCGCAGCAGCAGCGCCGAGCGCAACCCGGGCAGCGGCGGCAGCATGAAACGCATTGGCCGCACCAAGTGAGGCGCCATCCGCAATAATACCTCGCGCTCACTCAGCGCCTCACGGACGAGGCGAAACGCGCCATGCTCGAGGTAACGCAACCCGCCATGGATCATTTTGCTAGAGGCTGACGACGTCCCGGAGCCGAGATCGTTCATCTCGACAAGCAGTACGCGCATGCCGCGGCCAGCCGCGTCCCTGGCGATGCCTGCGCCGTTG
>DASSSM010000559.1:0-8861 GCA_035708425.1 Pseudolabrys sp. | reverse complement strand
ATTCCATTATCGACCGTCGTATTTCAGTATGGCCTGTTCGATTCGCCATTCGCGCTGATCCTCACCTATCCGACCATTTTGATCCCGTTCTCCACCTGGCTGCTGATGGGTTATTTCAAGACCATCCCGTTCGAGCTCGAGGAGTGCGCGCTCATCGACGGCGCCAGCCGCTGGCAGATCCTGATGAGGATCGTGCTGCCGCTCGCGATCCCCGGCCTGATCTCGGCTTTTATTTTCTGCTTCACCTTGTGCTGGAACGAATTCATCTACGCGCTGACATTCCTGTCGACGACGGCGCACAAAACGGTGCCGGTCGCCATCGTCAATGAGTTTGTCGACGGCGATATCTATCGCTGGGGCTCGCTGATGGCGGGCGCGCTGGCGGGCTCATTGCCGTTGGTCATTCTCTATGCCTTCTTTGTCGAGCACTACGTCTCGGCAATGACCGGTGCGGTAAAGGAATAGGGTATCGCACGCAAATGCGGTAACCGGTGCGGCGCACCGAACGAAATCTGTTGCGGCGCGTTGCTGACAGGCAAATACTTATTATTGAATTGAGCATTCACAGATTGGCTTTAGAAGATTTTGCGGCCGGAGGCCGCTGTTTCTTACGCAAAAACCGCATCGTGGCGGCAGAGGACCGAACCTTAGGTCAATACGGCACGACGCTTGCGGCAACAAATAACGGAGGAACGTCATGAGCGTTTTCGGCAGCATAATGAGCGCGATATTCGGCCACGGTTCGGCGCAAGCCAGTGCGTCACCGACGGCACCGCCAACCGCGCCTGCGGCGCAAACGGTGGACGTAGCGGAAATCGTTGACAAGGCAGCGGCCGCTACGGGCGAGAAGCTTGCCTGGCGAACGTCGATTGTTGACCTGATGAAGGCGCTGAACCTCGACAGCAGCCAGGCAGCCCGCAAGCAACTTGCCACCGAGCTCAAATACACCGGCAACATGAGCGACTCCGCCGCCATGAATGTGTGGCTGCACAAGCAGATCATGCAGAAACTTGCCGCGAACGGCGGAAAGCTGCCGAGCGATATTAAGACTTGAGAAAGCATCCGGCAGCGAGCCGACGCTGCCGGAGCAGCCTCGCGCGGACCGCAGACAATCTTTGAAACTCAGCTGGGGTGCATAGGAGACCAACATGGGACTTCTTGATGTCCTGAATGGAATGCAAAACGGTCCGCGTGGCCAGACCAAGCCCGCTCCCGCCGGGAGCGGGGGAATGTCGCCGATTGCGATGGCCCTGCTCGGGCTCGTCGCTTACAAGGCGATCAAGCAGTTGAGCCCGGGTCAATCAAGCACCGCGCCCGCCAATCGCGGCACATCGACCGCAGGCGGGACTGCCAGTGGAGGTCTCGGCGGATTACTTCAGGGTCCTTTGGGCGGTCTCCTTGCCGGCGGCGCCGCCGGTAGCGTGCTGAGCGGCGGACTTAACGACCTGCTCAGGCAGTTTCAGCAGGGCGGTCAAAGCGACGTCGTTCAGTCCTGGATCGGCACGGGCCCAAACAAATCGATATCGGCGGACGTCCTGTCAAAGGTGCTTAGCGAGGATCAGATCAGAACCATCAGCGCCCAGAGCGGGATGTCGCGCGACGACCTGATCGCAACGCTGAGCCAGCAGTTGCCGGAACTGGTCAATCAGCTCACACCGGACGGCCGTATTCCGACCGAGCGCGAGGCGTCGCGCCTGATTTAGGCAGCCGTGCACCGGAAATCTGTAACGGGAGTCTGATACGGGCATCCTGTGGATCATTCTCATCGGCTTCGTCGCGGGTTTGATAGCGCGATTTCTCGTGCCGGGCTCCAGCTGGCGATCTACAGCCATCTTCGAAAAGAAATATACCGTCTTTGCCCGCGCCGAACGCGTGCAAGAAAATGAACTTCTCGATCTCGATCCCGCGCCGATCTTCACCGTCAACAAACTGACGGTCGGTGGAATCTATGACTTCTTCCATACCAAAAACGCCAAGTTCGGCGTTGGTGGGTTGGTCAGTGTCTATGGGATTCCGGATGGTTTGAAGCGAGAAGCTATCGAAAATCAAACTATCTGACGCGAGTGCGTTGCGTTCGCAATTCCGTGTTGTCGGATATGCGTGCGACGCTTGTCATGAAACGTATCGGGTGCCGAAAGGAAACTAGTCGGGAAGTATCCTTTTTGGAACTTAATCATCGCTGGCGATTAAACCCGTAGTTCGCCAAGTCGAAGAAGCTGGAGGTATCATATGCGTTGGCAAGTTTTCTTGGCAGGCAGCATCTCGATTGCTGTAGCCTTTATTTGTCCGGTTCACGAAGCAGCCGCTCAATCCCAACAAGGACCCCAAGCAGTCCAAGCCCAACAAGAAAGCCACCAGCCAGAGGGGGGCATGATGGGAGGTCGCATGATGGGCGGCGGCATGATGGGGGGAGGCATGATGAGCAGGCACCATCGCGGAACTATGGGCGGCGGCATGATGATGCGGATCATGTTCAGTCTAATGGATGCCGATGGCGACGGTTCGATCTCCTTGCAGGAGTTTCAAGCCGCACACGAGCGCATTTTTAGAGGAATGGATCAAAACAAAGACGGCCGCCTTACCATGGAAGAAATGCAATCTTTCATGGGCGGCCGCTAGAATCGCACAGCACGTCCGCTCGTCGGGCCATGGCGGGCACAAGCAAGTTCAATGCAAATGTCCGCTTTTGGAAGGAAAGCGGACATTGGGTACATCTCATACGCTTGTCGACTCAAAGTCGGCGGGGCAGATTTTGGCGATGCTAGAAAATATCGTCGGCCGCACAGCCACGAAAGAGTGCAAGCCGTTAAGTGGATGAAACTCGCTTGGGAAGCGGAGCGCGACGCGTTTGTATGTAGATTTGAAGGTAGGCCAAAAGCTAACAGCTAATTTTTTGGAATTGTTGAGCTATTTTTTGCTTGTGGCGGAGAGGGAGGGATTCGAACCCCCGATACCCTTGCGAGTATGCCGCATTTCGAGTGCGGTGCTTTCAACCACTCAGCCACCTCTCCAAACCATTGAGAATGCTGCACAATAAGAATTTTAGCTATCGAGCAAAGGGCCGGTTGCTACCCTTTTGCTACCCAATCGTCTTAGCGCGCCTGTTTATTACGTCCTCCAGATCACGGTCAACGCGAGCGCCGCCCGCATGTATTCGCTCGAGCGCCGTGTCGCGAAAATCGAAAAGGAGCGCGGCGTAACCGACGGAGATGATTTTTTCAACCAGACTTTGCGACAACTGTGTCCCGGGGTTTTGTTTTGGTGACAGCCGAATTCCTGAATGTCCGCTAGGGGGTAAAGCGGACGTCGCATTTTAGTGGGTTTTATGTTCCGCCGTGCGCGATTCTCGCTGCAGGAGTTGGGGAAGTATCGCCACCGGCGTGTATCCCTTTAGAAACTCGCTACTCTCAACCAACGCGTAAGAGCGATTGTCAAGCACGATCCATTGTTCGCCGCTCCGTACCGCGACCACGGCATGCGACCAGCGCATCATCTTGTCTTTCACAACGACGATGCGCAGGCGGTCCACATCGTAACCGGCTTCATTGAGCGCCACGTATTTCAATACTGCGTATTGCTTGCAATCGCCGACGCCCTTGGCGAGCGTTTCCAGCGGTGAGGTCCATTTTTCTAAGTATTTTCTTGTTGCACGGATAGCAAGATTGGCTGCGCGATTAATGTGTCCGATCCTGGCTCTGCCCTCGTACCCTGTTCCCTCGTCCACAATTGCAACAAACCGGCGCGCCGCAGAAGGTGAACAAGTCACCGGGTCGGAACGGCACCTTGTGATGACCTCTCGCTCTTCTTCGATGGCGGATTTCAATTCCTTCCACATAGCCGAATTTGCCCCATTCGGAGCTTCGAGCGCAGCAAAGTCGAGCGACTTATCAGCTTTTGCCTGCGCTGTAAGGCCTAACAGGAGAAGTGCAATCGAGCAGCGCCAAGTTCTACTTTTCCACGGAGGCGGCGAAGGTATTTTGGTACGAATCATTTCTTTGATATGAACCCGCTAATTTTAAAGCAACTGCGCAGACAGGAGCTTGGTTCCAGCCGGAAGTGCCGACTGCTTTTTTGTATCGTTTCGCGGATGGCCATTATGTCTTGCAGCAGGCTGAAGCGCTGTCTGGCGCTTGACCTATGCTGCAATGTCTAGGCCGTCCGGCTGAGTTGGATCACACCGTCCGCCACAAATAAGCTGCGGGGTCTTATGCCGCTCCAACCTTGAACGGAGGAGTGCGCCATGAGTGACTCAAGGCGGGCTGTCATAGAGAACGCACTGGCGGGAATGTTATGGCATGAGGATTGGCTGGGAGCGTCTTCGTCAAGAGGCGCGAACGGCCACGATGCGCGCAAGTTCTACATTTCAGTCATTGATCAGTATTCATCAGGCCCGCAACGCGCCGATGTGGAGTCTGCGCGCGCCACAGGCGTGAATCTCCTGTTCTGGAACGGCAACGATGTTGGCTGGCAGACTCTTCTCCCGGAGAATATGGACGGACTGGGACCGAACGACCGGACGCCGCTCGTCTTCCACACGGACACCTGGGCAAGTGCCAATCCGCTCACCACGCCGGGCGGCAGCATCGACGTCGGTCCGTCGAGCGAACGGAACGCAGGCTGGCGCGACCTAGGCTTTGTCAATTCGCTCGAAGCCCATGAGGTGCATATTGCCACCCTGCCGGAGGGCCCGAGAGAATTCGCCGGTGCGCTCCATATGCTAGCGCCGTCCGCGGGCCTGCTCGCGTGGAGCGAGGCAGCGGTTGCGAACAGCGACGGTCCCCTCGGCATCGAGCCCGGCCCCGTCAAGCTCCCGGAGACGACTGTCAGTTCGAGCGGCTTTGTCGTCAATGACAGCAGCAAGACACAGGACGGCGGCGCGTCGGGCTTGGGGACAGGCGCGTTATTCTTGAGCTCGGCCCCGCCCGGCAACCCAGCCAATGCCACCGATACCGCTGCCCCTGCACCGCAGCAGCTCACGGTGAACCTGCTCGCCGCCACGGCTGCAGCCTCGACTTCCAATCCGATCGTCGCCGAAAACGCGCTGCCTGGAACGCCAAGTAGCTACTGGGACGTACCCCACAGCAATCAAATCGAGGGCTTCACGACCGATTTCAGCGTCAACGCGGGGCAAAGAGTCGACTTCAAGATCAATGTCAACGGCACGGCCGCGCAGACTCTGCCGTACAAGATCGAGATATTCCGCCTCGGCTATTACGGCGGCGACGGTGCGCGTCTGGTCGCTACACTGAACAATTCCGACGGGACGGCACAGCCCAATCCGATCTATGACTCGTCGCTCGGGCTAGTCGACGCGGGAAACTGGGCGGTCACTGACAGCTGGCAGGTGCCGTCAACCGCATTGTCCGGCGTCTATCTTGCGCGGCTGCAGCGGCTTGACTCGAGCGGAAATGCGATCGACGGCGCCGTCAACCAGATTCCGTTCGTCGTTCGCAATGACGGTCAGGCCGCCGATATCGTTCTGCAGACGTCCGACACCACGTGGGAGGCGTATAACGCGTGGTTCGGCAAAAACGGTCAGGTCGGCGCGAACTTCTACGGCGACTTCAGCGGCACGGTCAATCATCCCCCCGTGCCCGATCCGGGCATCGGTGCACAAGATCGCGCCTACGCGGTCAGCTACAATCGGCCATTCATCACGCGCGATGGCTCGGGCCCGGCCTCCGGGCCGCAGGATTATCTGTTCGGCGCCGACTACGCCGCGATCTCCTGGCTCGAGCAGAACGGCTACAACGTCACTTACATCTCGGGTGTGGATTCTGATCGGCTCGGGACGTCTTGGTTCAAAGACGCGAGCGGCAGCCTTATCCGCAAGGCCTATATCTCCGTCGGTCACGATGAATACTGGTCGGGCGCGCAGCGCGCCAATGTGGAAGCTGCGCGAGACGCCGGCGTGAATCTGTTGTTCTGGAGCGGAAACGAGGTCTACTGGCGGACCCGTCTCTCGGACAGCATCGACGGGTCTGGAACGGACTACCGCACGCTCGTCTCCTACAAGGAGACCTGGGCAAATGGCAATCCGCTAGCCCAGCCCGGCGACTATGCCAATATCGACCCGTCCAACGAGTGGACTGGCACCTGGCGCGACCTTCGTTTCGTCAACTCGGTTGACGCGAATGGTGTGCATATCGCCGTCGGCGCGCGGCTGGAAAATTCTCTCACCGGCCAGCTGTTCCTCGCTGACGGTACCGGAGAATTCGGCGGCGCGCTCGATATCCCGGCGCAGTATGCAACCTTGCGCGTTTGGCGCGGTACCGCCGTCGCGAACAGCAACGGCAGTTTTGACATTGCGCCAGGACTGCTCGGCTACGAGTGGGACGTGGTGCCCGACGACCAAAATCGCCCGGCAGGGCTCATCAAACTATCGGAGACGATTCTCAACTGGAGCGGCATCCTCGTCGATCAGGGCAACACAGTGCAGCCCGGAACGGCGACACACGACCTCACGCTGTACCGCGACGACAGTGGCGCGTTGGTGTTCGGCTCGGGCACGGTGTTCTGGAGCTGGGGGCTCAGCAACGAGCACGACAATTCGCCCTACAACGCCGTTATCGCGGACCCACGACTGCAGCAATTTACCGTCAACCTGCTGGCGGACATGGGGATCCAACCCGGCTCACTGCAAGCGGGCCTCACGCCGGCGACCGCATCTTCGGACCACACCCCCGCGACAGCCACTCTGAGCAATCTGCCCACTCAGATCCCCGCACTTCAACCGATCACGGTCACCGGCACGGCAACGGACAACGACGGCAACACGGCAACCACCGACGGTGTGGTGGCGCTGGTCGAGGTCTCGCTCGACGGCGGCGCCACCTGGCGGCCCGCTCAGGGCAGCTCGTCGAGCTGGAGCTACCAATGGGTGCCGGTCCAGCCGGGCACCTACACGATCAGAGCGCGGGCGATCGATGACAGTCTCAATATTCCGCTGACCGCCAGCCTGCCCTCCGACACGGTCGAGGTAACGGCGCCCACCACGCCCGCGACGATCGGCCTGTTCGATCCACTGACCGCCGTGACCGGCCAGGTCTTCGATGACAACCTGTCGGTCGAGCTCGGCACCAAATTCCAGTCGAACCAGGTCGGTACGATCACCCAGCTCAAGTATTACCGCGACGCGACGGATGCGAACGACACCGACGTGCGGACAGGCCATCTCTGGGACATCAGCGGAGCCCTGCTCGCGTCGGTCACTTTCACCTCCGCGGTGGGAGCCGCCGGCTGGCAAGTCGCGACGTTGTCGTCCGCCGTCGCCATCGCTGCGAACACGACCTACGTCGTCTCCTATCACACCAACGACAACTACTTCGCCCAGGATTTCTTTTTCACGTCGCCGTTCACCGAGCCTTTTGGAGTTCTGTCGTCTCCGGCCACGGACAACGGCGTCTATGACTACGGCTCGACGACCCTCTTTCCGACCTCGAGCTTCAGGAACACGAATTATTGGACCGATGTGACGTTCGCGCCAGCGAATAATGGGACCAACAGCCCACCCGTCTTCACGTCACCCATCACCTTCTCCGTGCCGGAAAATCAGACGGCCGCTGCGACCCTGACGGCGAGCGATCCGAACGTCAATGCGCTTGTCTTCGCGATCGCCGGCGGAGTTGATGCGGCGGCATTCAATATCAATGCGACCTCCGGCGCGCTGACCTTCAGGACCGCGCCGAATTTCGAGGCTCCGGCCGATTCCGGCGGCAACAACGCCTACGACGTCACGGTGAGCGTCAGCGACGGCATCGCTGCGCCCGTCGTCCAGCCGATAACGGTCACGGTCACTGACGTGAACGAGCCCCCTCCGCCTGCGGCTGTCAGTCTGTTCGATCCTGCCGTAACGGCGACAGGCCAGCTTTTCAACGACAACGGGGCGGTCGAGCTCGGCACGAAATTTCAAGCCAACCAAGCCGGCACGATCACCCAGCTCAAGTACTACCGCACCACGACCGACGCCGGCGATACGGACGTACGGGCGGGGCATCTCTGGACCTCCGGTGGCACCCTCGTCGCGTCGGTCACCTTCACCTCCGCGCCGGGTGCGGTCGGATGGCAGGTTGCGACGTTGTCGTCGCCCGTCGCCATCGCTGCGAACACGATCTACGTCGTCTCCTACCGGACCGACGACAATTATCTGGCGCAGTCCGACTTCTTCAACACTGCGTTCACTGACCCCACCGGTATTCTGTCGTCGCCCGCCGGCGGCAACGGTGTATATCAGTACGGTTCGACGCTCGTTTTTCCGACCTTCAGCTTCGAGAACACCAACTATTGGACGGACATAACGTTCGCCCCGGCCAATGCCGGCAGCAACCAGCCTCCCACCATCACGTCGAATGGCGGTGGCGCGACCGCGGCGGTGTCGATCCCGGAGAGCACGACGGCGGTCACCGCCGTGACCGCGACCGATCCCAACGCCGGGCAGACATTGGCCTATTCGATCGCCGGCGGCGCAGATGCCCAGCTCTTCACCATCAATGCGACGACCGGCGCTCTCGCCTTCCTCACTGCCCCAAACTTCGAGGCACCGACCGACTCCGGCGGCAACAATGTCTACGACGTCACGGTCCAGGTCTCGGACGGCAACGGCGGGACGGATACGCAAGGCATTGCGGTCACAGTTCAGAATGTGGTCGGACTCACGCTTAATGGAACCAATCAGGCCGACACACTCACCGGAACGAGCGAGCCGGATATCATCAACGGGTTGGACGGCGACGATGTGCTTCAGGGCCTCGGCGGCAACGACGCCCTCAACGGCGACGCCGGCAACGACACTGCGTCCTATTCGGCATCCCCAGCGGGCGTCACCGTCAGTCTCGCGACCGGCCTCGCAAGCGGCGGCGACG
>DASSSM010000558.1:0-2164 GCA_035708425.1 Pseudolabrys sp. | reverse complement strand
CTGCGCGCGACCATCGACGAAGCGCACTATCATCTCGGCTGGAATTTCGAGCGCGTTGACCAGGACGAGCGCGGCGTGCGCGTCCAGTTCTCCGGCGGACGCGTCGAGCATGCCGATATTCTGATCGGCGGCGACGGAATTCGCTCAAGCGTACGCGCGCAGATGGCGCCGCAGGTGCAGCCCATCTATGCCGGCTATTACATCTGGCGCGGAGCGCCGAACGAAGCCGATCTCGCCCTGGAGACCCTGAACAGCATCTACCCGCTGTTCACATTTTACCTGCCGAAGCAGCAGCAGGTGATCACCTACCCGATCGCCGGGTTCAACGACGATCTCACCCCGGGCAAAAGGCGATTCAATTTCATCTGGTACCGCGTCGCCGACGCCGCAAAGCTGCGCGAGATGTGCGTGGACGAGAAGGGCGTGCAGCACGAATACTCGGTGCCGCCACCGCTGGTGCGCAAGGATCTGATCGCCGGGATGCACAAGGACGCGAAGGAGATTCTGCCACCGCAGCTGCTTGATGCCCTTATGAAGATCAAGCAGCCTTTCTTCACGCCGATCTACGATTTCACGGCGCCCACAATCACCTACGGTCGCGTCGCGATGGTCGGCGATGCGGCAGCGAACGCGCGGCCGCACATGGGCTTTGGAATGGCCAAGGCCGGCACCGACGCGATGGCCTTGGCGAAGCATCTCGACCGGCACGACGATGTCGACGAGGCGTTGGAAGCCTACAATGCGGAGCGCCAGCCCATCGGCAACAATATCGTCATGCATGGCCGCAAGCTTGGCACTCACCTTGGCGTCAATCTGAAGACCGAGGAAGACCGCCGCATGCACGATCTGCTACAAAGCGACGGCGCCATGCTCGACTGGATCGCCGTCCCACATTTCCTGGATGCATACAAATGACGGCGATGCGTTTCTTCCGCTCGTCCCCGCGAAAGCGGGGACCCAGGGTGTCTCGTGGCGCCGCAAGTTGGATTCCCGCTTACGCGGGAATGAGCGGGTGTAGGGAATGACCGAACTTCCGAACCCGGATTACGCGCGCAACATGCGCATCGTCGGGTATACCGATCAGGGCGGCCGGCCCGACGGCGTGCAGGTGATGGTGCATCGCGGCTTCGCGTTCGTGGGTCACATGTTTTCCAAGGGCTTCTCTGTCATCGATGTGCGCGATCCGAAGAATCCGCGCGCGGTGAACTATATCGCGGCACCGGCAAACACCTGGAACATCCATCTGCAGGTTCACGACAATCTGCTGTTGGTCATTCACGCCAAGGACATGTTCGCTGCAGCCGAATTTGCCGACGAGCGCGCCTATTACAGCGGCGCCCTCGGCAAGACCGTCGGCACGGCCCAGGCCAGGCGAATGCGCGACTGGAGCGCCGGCCTTGCGGTCTACGACATCTCGAAGCCGGAGACACCGCGCCAGATCGGTTTCATGCCGGTCGAGGGCGGCGGCATCCACCGCGCCTGGTACACCGGCGGGCGCTGGGCTTACGTGTCGGTTCTGCTCGATGGTTTCACCGACTACATGTTCATGACGCTCGACATGAGCGATCCCGCGAAGCCGCGGGAAGCGGGGCGCTGGTGGATCCCCGGCATGAACCTGGCGGCCGGAGAGACGCCATCGTGGCCGACCGCGCGGCGATATGGCCTGCACCACGCGATCATTTTCGGCGATACGGCCTACGCCGCCTGGCGCGATGCCGGCATGGTCGTCCTCGACATCGCCGACCGCGCCAAGCCCAAACTGATCACTCACCGCAATTGGTCGCCCCCGTTCGGCGGCGGCACACATAACTGTCTGCCTTTGCCCGATCGCGATCTGCTGGTCGTGCTCGACGAGGCCGTGCTCGACCACCAGGAAGACGGGCTCAAGCTGATCTGGGTGTTCGACAACCGCGTGCCCGACAACCCGGTCAGCATCTCGACGTTTCCCACGCCGGCAGAGGCAGACTACAAGGCCAAGGGCGCCCATTTCGGGCCACACAACATTCATGAAAACCGGCCAGGCAGCTTCATCAGCTCTCAGCTGATTTTCGCGACCTATCAGAATGCCGGCATCCGCGTCTTCGACATGTCCGATGCGTTTGCGCCGAAGGAAGTTGGCGCCCTGGTGCCGCCGCAGCCGAAGACGCTTGCGGACACCCGCCCG
>DASSSM010000557.1:0-10047 GCA_035708425.1 Pseudolabrys sp. | reverse complement strand
GGCTCGGGATACGCCATCACCAAGGCCAGCATCGCGCTTGGTGGCAAGCCCATTTGCGATGCTGTGCTCACGCTTCGGATTATGGATTTCCCGAACCACGAAATGCGGCAAAAGATGCGCGAAACCGCCGCCCTGGTTGGCTTCCCGGCCGAGGTGTCGGCCAATGGCTAGCAGTGCACGAGAAGTCTGGATCACCGGGATTGGAATTCTCTCATGTCTCGGTGAAGGGGCCGAGGCTCACTGGGAGAAGCTCATGGCGGCCAAGCCTTCCGCCGATGCCACAACCTTCGCACCTTTCGTCGTCCATCCGCTTGCGCCAATCAATTTTGACGCACAGATCCCCAAGAAAGGTGATCAGCGTCAAATGGAAAACTGGCAGCGGATCGGAACTTACGCGGCCGGCCTTGCCCTCGACTCCGCAGGCGTGAAAGGCAACACCGAGATTCTCTCGCGGATGGACATGATCGTTGCTGCCGGCGGCGGCGAGCGCGACCTGACCGTCGACTCGAGCATCCTCACGGGCATCAAGCACGCAGCGAATCCCGCCGCCTTTCTCAATGAGCGCCTGATGAGCGACCTGCGGCCAACCTTGTTCCTGGCCCAGCTATCCAACCTTCTCGCCGGAAACATCTCGATCGTTCATGGTGTGACCGGTTCTTCGCGAACATTCATGGGCGAAGAGTCTGCCGGTATCGACGCGGTACGAATTGCGCACGCGCGTATCGGCGCCGGACAGAGCGACATTGCTATGGTCGGCGGATCTTATAACGGGGAACGTCCGGATCTGCTGATGCTGTATGAATTCGCCAACCTGGCGCTGAAGGACAAATACGCTCCAGTTTGGCAGCGCGGGGGTGAAAACGGCGGTTTCGCAATGGCGTCGCTCGGCGCATTTTTGGTCATCGAAGCGCGCGAGCACGCCGAAAAGAGAGGCGCCAAACCTTTAGGGCGCCTGACCTCCGTGGTCTCCGATCGCGCCAGCCGAAAGCCGGGGACAATAACGCAGGCTTTGGCGCGGCTTTGGGACAGCCTAGGGAGTGAAATCGACGCAAGCCACACTGCCATTCTGTCCGGCGCGACGGGCGCCAACCCGGCGACAGCAGAAGAACGTGCCTTCCTCGAAGCGCATCGCGATCTTGCCGTTCGCGCCACGGGCTCTTATCTCGGGCATGGGTTGGAGCCGCAATTCGCCATGAACATCGCGCTCGCCACGATCGCACTTGACCGTGGTAGTCTGTTCCCGCCCTGTGACTCGACTGGCCTGGAGCGGCCGATGGGCGGAGAGTTGAGGCAAGTGGTCGTCACCGGCGTGGGTCATTGGCGCGGCGAAGGTCTCGCCCTCGTTGAACGGACCGATTGAGGAGAGAAGCGATGGCAGCGGATAAGGACAAGATGGGACGGCCTGTTGTGGTCGTCACCGGACTTGGCGTGGTGACTTCGCTCGGGGCAGGTAAGAGCGATAACTGGGCCAAACTCACCGGCGGTGAATCCGGCATCAAAACGATTACTCGCTTTCCCACCGAGGGTCTCAAAACCAGAATTGCCGGCACCATCGACTACTTGCCGCCGCAGGACACCGCAGCCGCATTGACCGAATCCTTCGCGAATCTTGCCGCGGAAGAAGCCGTCTCGCAGGCGGGGCTTGGCTCGTACGGAAGCTTTCCGGGCCCGCTTTTTCTCGCCGTCCCGCCGATCGAAATGGAATGGCCACAACGGCTCGAAATCGGCGCAAAGTCCGGCGCTAATGAAAGCGTTACTTATGCCGATATGTTGCGGGTGAGCGCCCAATTCCCTGACTATCATCGCCGCTTTCTGCTCGGATCCGTCGCCGACAATCTGGCCGAAAAATTCGGCACGCAGGGCTCGCCAATCTCGCTTTCAACAGCCTGCGCATCAGGCGCGACGGCGGTTCAGCTTGGTGTCGAAGCTATCCGTCGTGGTGAAACAAATGCTGCGCTCTGCATCGGCACGGACGGCTCAATTAACCCCGAGGCCGTTATCCGTTTCTCCCTTCTTTCGGCCCTTTCGACCAGCAACGACGTTCCGCACGCGGCGGCCAAGCCGTTTTCGAAAAACCGCGACGGCTTCGTTATGGCCGAGGGTGCCGGCGCCCTGGTCCTCGAAAGCTACGAGGCTGCAAAGGCGCGCGGCGCGAAAATTCTGGGTGTCGTAGAGGGTTGCGGCGAGATGACTGATGCATTCCACCGCACCCGTTCCAGCCCGGATGGAAAGCCCATTATTGGCTGCATTGCCAATGCCATCTCCGATGCCGGTCTCACGCCGGACGATATCGATTACATCAATGCCCACGGAACGAGCACGCCGGAAAACGACAAAATGGAATATCTCGGCTGCGCAACCGTGTTCGGCGAACGGATAAAGAGCCTGCCGATCTCCTCCAACAAATCGATGATCGGCCATACGCTGTCAGCCGCCGGCGCGGTGGAGGCGGTATTCACGCTTCTCACTTTGCAAAACCAGCGTATCCCGCCGACCATCAATTATACCATGCCCGACCCGGCAATTCCGCTCGACGTCGTGCCCAATATGGCGCGCGACGCCAACCTTCGCCATGCGATATCGAACTCATTCGGATTTGGCGGGCAGAATGTTTCGCTGGTCATGGGGCTTGAGTCGGCCTAGCGCCGGACATGCCGGACCGCCATGCGTGCGCTCAAGCTGATTGCCGATCGCAAACTTGACCTCGCCGACGTCCCGCCGCCTCCGCCGCCGGGCGAAGGAGAGGTGCAAATTCGCATCAAGGCGGTCGCACTCAATCATCTCGATCTGTGGGGCTTCCGGGGAATGGCGTTCGCCAAGCGGCAGCTCCCCTTGGTCGTCGGGGCAGAAGCCTCTGGTGAAATTGCAGCCGTTGGCGCAGGCAGCACCAATTTCAAAGCCGGCGACAAGGTAGTGATGTATGGGGCCATGACGTGCGGCCGCTGCGTGGCCTGCCGCGAAGGACGCGACAATCTCTGCGAGAATGTCGCCGGCATCATGGGCTTTCACATCGACGGCTTTGCACGCGATCTGATCAATCTACCGGCCCGGCTCGTTATTCCGGTACCCAACGGCGTATCCTTGCGCGACGCAGCCTGCGCACCGATTGCATTCGGCACCGTCGAACACATGTTGTTCGACAACGCCAGGCTCAAGCCCGGCGAAACCATTCTGGTACATGCGGGCGGCTCTGGCATCGGGTCAGTCGCCATCAAAATGGCGAAGGCGGTTGGCTGCACCGTGATCACCACCGTAGGCGATAATTCGAAGGCTGAGAAAGCCAAGGCTCTCGGCGCCGACCATGTGATCAACTACAAGACCGAACGTTTTGAAGGTGTCACCCGCAAACTGACCGGGAAAAAAGGTGTCGACGTCGTTTTCGAGCACGTCGGCGGTGAAGGGTTCAACGGCTCCCTGCTCTGCCTTAAACGTGGAGGACGCCTTGTGACCTGCGGGTCGACCGCCGGCCCGACGGTGACGATCAACCTGATGCAACTGTTTCAGCAGCAATACAAGATTCTTGGTTCCTTTGGCGCGTCAATGCGCAATATACGCGATAGCCTGTCGAAAATCGCTGCCGGGATGGCCCCGATCATCGATACCGAGGTTGAATTGACAGATTTTGAGCGCGGCCTGGCGCGCCTGGAAAGCCGCCAGGTATTCGGCAAAGTCATTGTGAAGTTTTGAGGCGTCAGCGATGAGGCGGACAGTCCGGCGCCTGAAGCGCGCGACCAAACGCGCCGCCAATTCCGCAATCGGCGCCATTACGATTGGTCTCCTGAAACTGTTGCGCCTGACCAATCCTGACACAATGGGAAATGTCGCGGGTCGCTTCATGCGAACCATCGGACCGTTGTTGCCCGAAAATCGGATCGGACGCGCCAATTTGACCGCGGCATTCCCGGAAAAGTCGGCGGCCGAGATCGACACAATCCTGCGCGGCGTCTGGGACAACCTCGGCCGCATCGGCGCAGAATTCGCTCACCTTGATCGCCTTTCTGATTTCGATCCCTGGCACCCAGAGCGGTCGGCCCGTATCGAAGTGAGGCAGTCGGACCTGGATCGTCTTTTCAAAGTGCTGGAGCAGCAAAGGCCGGCAATCGTGTTTGGTGCACATTTAGGCAATTGGGAACTCCCCGCGGTCTGCGCCGCGGCATGCAAGCTCAAGACCGCCGTCCTCTACCGGCGGCCGAACAACCCCGCGATCGACAAATGGCTGCACGATACGCGGGCTGCGGCGATGGGAATGCTTATCCCGACCGGTCTCGACGCCCCAATGAAGCTGGCGGAAGCGCTCGAACGCGGTACTCACGTCGGCATGCTGGTCGATCAATATTACAGCCGCGGGGTCGACGTGACTTTCTTTGGGCGGCGCACTAAGGCCAACCCCCTCCTCGCGCGGCTCGCCCGGCATTTTGATTGTCCGATTCACGGCTTGCGAGTCATACGCCTGCCGGGCCATCGGTTTCGTGCCGAGTTAACCGAACAGGTACAGCCCGTCCGGGATGCGGACGGCAAAGTCGATATCGCCGGGACAACGCAAGCCATCATGTCAGTGATCGAAGGCTGGATCCGTGAATATCCGGAGCAGTGGCTGTGGCTGCATCGGCGCTGGCGACCGGAAGATCAGCAGTCCATCAGCGGCCGGTCTTGATTTTGGTCCACAGTCGATTGACCAATCGCTGCGATTTCTGATCGCGAGCACTCACCGTGTACAGGCGGCTCATGGTCGTGGCGTCTGGATAGATGCTCCTGTCGTCAAGCACCGCGGTATCGATAAATTTCTGGCTCGCAAGATTTCCGTTCGCGTAAGCGACAAGATTGCTGTTTGACGCCGCAACCTCCGGTCTGAGTAGATACTCGATGAAGGCGTGCGCTTCAGCAACATGCGCAGCGTCTTTTGGAATGGCGAGATTGTCGAAGAACATCTGTGCGCCTTCCTTTGGAATTGAATAGCCGATCTCAACGCCATTCTTGGCCTCGGTCGCTCGTCTTTGAGCCTGTTTAACGTCACCGGACCAACCGACCACCAGGCAAATTTCTCCGCTTGCAAGCGCATTCAGATATTCGGATGAATGGAATTTCCGGACCAATGGCCGTACTTTTGCAAGCAGATCGGATGCTTTTTCCAGATCCTTTGGATCGTGCGAGTTCGGGTTCAGACCGAGAAAGTGCAGCGCCGCCGGAATGATATCATCGGCAGAATCCAGCATCTGGATTCCGCAATCGCGGAATTTTGCGAGATTCTCTGGTTTGAAAACGATATCCCAGCTGTCGATCTTGCCGCCGGCACCGAGCCGTTCGCGCATCGACTTCACATTGAAGCCGATCCCGGTGGTGCCCCACATGTAATTGACGGCATATTGATTGCCGGGGTCGTAAGCCGCAAGACGGCTTGCGACTTCTGGCCAGACATTCCCGAGATTTTTAAGTTTGTTCTTGTCGAGTTTCTGGAAGACGCCAGCCTTGATCTGCCGCTCGAGAAAATACCCTGTCGGGACGACGACGTCGTAACCCGATTTTCCGGCGAGAAGCTTGGTTTCGAGTGTCTCGTTGGCATCAAAGGTGTCGTATTGCACCTTTATGCCGGTTTCCTTCGTGAAATTCTCGATGACCTTGGGTTCGATGTAGTCCGACCAGTTGTAGACATTGACCACGCGGGCGTTTTGCGCGGCGGTCACGTTGATCGCAACGGTGCTCAGACCAAAAACCAAAGTCGCGATTGCGTATGCGCGGTGCGTGAAAGGCATCAAATTGAGGCCGTTCAAGTCTTCGTGGGCAGGCCCGCTGCCTTCCAGGCAATAATGCCACCCGCAAGATGCGCGGCATACGGATAGCCTGCATCTTGAGCAGCAACGGACGCTGTGATGGAACGGCGGCCGGAGCGGCAGGCAAACACGACCTGCTTACCCTGTGGATCGGGGATCGCGGCCGGATCGAAGCATGACAGCGGCACGATCAGCGCCTCGGGATAACTTTCCACCGACGTTTCGTTTGGCTCGCGAACGTCGATCAGCAAGATACGGCCCTCGCGCAGGCCGGCTGCCACCTCTTCCGGTGTAAGATTTGTCACCTCGTCGGCGCGGGGCATTTCGTCGGCCATGCCGAAACTCCATCACTCTGGATTGCCGGAGTTTTAGCCGGAATCTCGGCATGCCGACCAGCCTTATTTAAAGCCGCCCTAGATTGTGACTTGTGTGCCGACTTCGACCACCCGTCCGGTGGGAATTTGGAAATAGTCGGTAGCATCATTCGCGAGCCGGGTGAGGCCGATAAACAGCCGATCCTGCCACCGGGGCATCCCCGATTGTGTCGCGGGCTTGAGGGCGCGCCGCGAAAGAAAAAACGAGGTCGACATGATGTCAAATTGCCAACCCAGCTTGCGCGCTATGGCAAGGGCCTTTGGAACGTTCGGCGTTTCCATGAAACCAAACCGCAGAAAGACGCGCGAGAACGTCTTGCCGACAGGCTGGATGCGGACCCGCTCGCCGGCGTCAACGCGTGGCGTGTCGGCGGTCTCGATGGTCAAAATAACATTCTTTTCGTGCAGCACTTTATAGTGCTTGAGGCTATGCAGAAGCGCGGTCGGAGCGCTGACAGGGTCGCTGGTCAGAAAGACCGCTGTTCCTGGCACGCGTGCCGGTGGCTTCTTTTCCAGGCTCTTTACCAGTCCCTCAAGTGGCGTCTCCTGTCGCCTTGTTTTTTCGAACAGGAGTCTGCTGCCCCGACGCCAAGTATACATGATTGTCATTACCAACGCGCCAAGCGCCAGCGGCATCCAACCCCCTTCGACAATCTTGAGCAGGTTTGCCGACAGGAAAGTCACGTCAATGAACAAGAACGGCAGCATGAGTGCGAGCGCACCAATCAACGGCCAATTCCAGACTCGCCAGATGACGACAATCGCCATTATCGCAGTCACCACCATCGTGCCAGTGACCGCAATACCGTAGGCCGAAGCCAGCGCACTCGAAGACCTAAACAGTGCCACCAACAGCAACACACCGATCAAAAGGAAAGTATTGACGCGTGGCATATAGATTTGACCGAACAATGCTTCCGATGTGTGACGGATCTCGAGGCGTGGTAGCAAGCCGAGCTGAATGGCCTGCCTGGTCAGAGAGTATGCACCCGTGATTACGGCCTGGCTGGCGATCACAGTGGCGATCGTCGCGAGCAGAACCATAGGGAGCAGCGCCCAGTCGGGGTAGAGCAGAAAGAAGGGATTTTCCACCGACTTTGGATTCGCAAGCACCAGGGCACCTTGGCCGAGATAGTTGATCGTGAGCGCAGGCAACACTATGACGAGCCAAGCGAAGCGGATTGGGCCTTGGCCAAAATGGCCAAGATCTGCATAGAGCGCTTCCGCACCAGTCACGACCAGGAAGACCGCACCGAGGGTATAGAAACCGACAACGCCGTGATGGAACAGGAACGTAGCGCCATACCACGGATTGAATGCCAGAAGCACTGCCGGGTTTTGCGCAACGTGCCAAAGTCCTGCCGCGGCAATCGCGGCAAACCAAAAAAGCGTAATTGGACCAAAAAAAGTTGCAACATTCGCTGTGCCGCGCGATTGCACGGCAAAAAGCAACACAAGAATGAAAACTGTGAGTGGCACAACGTAAGGATCGAAAGCCGGCGTTGCGATCTTCAATCCTTCGACAGCGGAAAGCACCGAGAGCGCCGGCGTTATGATCGCGTCTCCGTAAAAAAGCGCGCCGCTGATAATGCCAAGAAATATAATGATATTGCTTCGCCGGGCTAGCGAACGTGACGCAAGCGCCATCAATGCCAGCGTGCCACCTTCCCCTTTGTTATCGGCACGCAGCAAAATCACAACGTATTTTGCGGTGACGACCAACAAAAGCGCCCAAATGATCAGCGATAGGATTCCGAGCACGACCGATTCATTTGGTGCAATCCCTGTCGGCGTCGCCGCGAGGACCGCTTCGCGCAATGCGTAGAGGGGGCTTGTACCAATGTCCCCGTAAACGACCCCGATACTTCCGAGCGCGAGTGGCCAGAAGCCGACTTTCGCTGGCGCCTCAGTCAATACGGGAGACGTGCCGGGCTCCCCAACGGGAGCGGCAATGCTTCGTGACATGGGATGCCCCTAAATGCTGCACTGCAAAAAGTTCGAAGACGCGGCTTATAACGCCGCTCTCCGCAGTGCAGCAGCGTGATTTGCGCAACTCAGCCCTTCAAACTATGCAAGAATGCAATGGCAGTAGATGGAATAACTTAAACATATCAATCGATTACGGACAAAAGTTATAGCGCACTTTTACACCGTTACTTGGGTACCAACTTCGACCACGCGACCGGTCGGAATCTGGAAAAAGTCGGTCGCGTCACTCGCTGACCGGGCCAGCGCGATGAACAAATGATCCTGCCACGACGGCATGCCTGATTTTGCCGACGGCCTGAGCGCGCGCCGCGACAGAAAAAACGACGTCGACATGATGTCAAACTGCCACCCGTGCTTACGCGCGATCACCAGTGCCTTCGGCACGTTGGGCTGCTCCATGTAGCCAAATTTCAGCGAGACCCGCGCGAAATGCTGCGACAGCGGCTTGATCTGCACTCGGTCTTCTTCGGAAACGCGCGGCGTATCGGCAGTGATGATGGTCAGTACGACATTGTGCTCATGCAGGATTTTGTTGTGCTTCAGGTTGTGCAGAAGCGCGGTCGGCGCAAATTCCGGATCGCTCGTGAGAAACACAGCCGTGCCCGGAACGATGTGCGGAGGTTTCTTCTCAAGGCTGCGGAACAACGTGTCGAGCGGGACTTCTGTACGCCGTGTTTTGCTGACCAAAATTCCAGTTCCACGGCGCCAGGTCAGGATAAGGAGGACCATGGTGGCACCAAACAGAAGCGGCGCCCATGCGCCTTCAAACAATTTGAGGAAATTGGCCGAAAAGAAAACGACATCGACGACGACGAATGGCGCAATCAACAGCAAGGTCTGCCAAAGCGGCCACTCCCATCGTTTCCAGATGACGATAAATGCAAGAAGTCCGTCGACCACCATGGTTGTTGCGACGGCAATACCATAGGCGGACGCAAGCGCGCTCGACGTGCGAAAGAGCCCGACCAGCAGCAGCACACCAACCATCAGCGAGACGGTTACACGCGGAATATAAATTTGGCCGACATGCGATGCCGAAGTGTGCAGGATCGTAAGGCGTGGCAACATGCCGAGTTGTATGGCCTGATGCACCAGTGAATAGGCGCCTGTGATGACGGCCTGACTTGCGATTACGGTGGCTGCCGTTGCCAAAACGACCATCGGCAACAGAAACTGATCCGGCACCAGCCGATAAAACGGGTTTTCGATAGCGGCGGGATCCGCCAAAACCTTCGCTCCCTGCCCGAAATAATTGATGAGAAGAGCGGGAAACACGAGGCAGAGCCAAGCCATCTGGATTGGCTTGCGGCCGAAATGACCCAGATCGGCATAAAGGGCCTCGCCACCGGTCACCACCAGGAACACGGCGCCGAGCGTTACCAGCCCGATCGTGCCATGGTGGATCAGGAAGTTCACGCCGTAATACGGATTGATCGCAAAGAGAACGGTTGGATCGTCCCGTATATGAAGCCCGCCGGCAATTGCGATCGAAACAAACCAGACGACCATGATGGGGCCGAACATCGCCGCCACCCTTGCGGTGCCGTGGCTCTGCGCCGCAAACAAGGCGATCAGGATAATAACCGTCAAGGGCACAACGAAATCGCTGAACGCAGGACTCGCAAGCTTGAGCCCTTCGACAGCCGAGAGAACGGAAATCGCAGGCGTGATAACGGAATCGCCGAGAAACATCGAGGCACCGATGACACCGACGATAAAGACGAAGGCCGTGCGCCGGCCAAGGGCACGGGTAGCGAGCGCTGTTAATGACAGGGTACCACCCTCGCCATTGTTGTCGGCGCGCAGCAGGATAAGGACGTATTTCAGCGTAACTGTGATGATGAGCGCCCAGAGAATGAGCGAAAGAACGCCCAGAACGATTTCGCGCGTTACGATCGCGTCATTGCTCGCCGCCA
>DASSSM010000556.1:0-3771 GCA_035708425.1 Pseudolabrys sp. | reverse complement strand
TAGTGGAAGAGATTGAAGGTGAAGCTGTCGTAGTTGTCGATGAGGACGATCATGTTCCACCGTGCTTGCAAGGGTTTACGGTGGGGCTAAAGGGGGGTCAAGCAGCGCGCTGCGGCGGTGGTTACTGGCCTCGTTTGGCCGCGCTGGCAAATCGGCGGGCCTCTTCCGCCGCCCGAAACAAGGCTTTCGCCTTGTTGATACACTCCTGCTGCTCGAAATCGGGATCGCTGTCGGCAACGATGCCGGCGCCGGCCTGCACGTACATCTTGCCGTCTTTCAGCAGCGCTGTACGCAGCACGATGCACGTGTCCATTTCGCCCGCCGCCGAAAAGTAACCGACGCAACCAGCGTAAAGTCCGCGCTTTTCTTTTTCCAATTCATCGATGATCTGCATCGCGCGCACCTTCGGTGCTCCGGAGACCGTGCCGGCCGGGAAACCGGCCACCAAGGCATCGAGTGCGTCGCGATTGCCGGCGAGCTTACCCTCGACATTCGACACGATGTGCATGACGTGGCTGTAGCGTTCGATAAAGAATTGATCCGTCACTTTGACGGTGCCAATGGCAGCGACGCGGCCGACATCGTTACGGCCGAGATCGAGCAGCATCAGGTGCTCGGCGCGCTCCTTGGGATCGGCCAGCAGTTCCTCTTCGAGCGCCTTGTCTTCATGCGGAGTGGCGCCGCGCGGCCGCGTGCCGGCAATGGGGCGGATCGTGACGATGTCTCCCGAAACCTTGACAAGAATTTCGGGACTCGATCCCGCGACGGCAAATCTTCCGAAGTCGAGGAAATACAAATAAGGCGATGGATTTGTCCTGCGGAGCGCGCGATAGAGTGAAAACGGTGGCAGGGTAAATGGCGCCTCGAAGCGTTGTGCGAGCACGACTTGGAACGCATCGCCTGCGGCGATGTATTCCTTTGCCTTGCGCACCATCGTCTTGAATTCGTCGGACGTCGTGTTTGATTTCGCCGGTGCATCGATCGGCCCCGCATCGTGCTCGGATAGCGACTTGTCCAGCGGACGGTCGAGGCTTTCGACGACACGCGCAAGCCGTTCGACGGCGCGCGCCAGCGCCGTTTTGGCGTCGACGTTTTTCTCCGGACGCACCGGTGTCACGATCGTGATCGAATCCTTCACCGCGTCGAAAACCACGATGATCGTCGGACGGACCAGCACGGCATCGGGAATACCAATCGGGTCGGGGTTCGGCGCTGCCAATTCCTCCATACGGCGCACAATGTCGTAGCCGAGATAGCCAAATACGCCGGCCGCCATTGGCGGCAGACTATTTGGCAACTCGATCCGGCTCTCCGATATCAACGCGCGCAGAGCCTGCAGTGGGCGCTCGGTGCAAGCGACGAATGCGTCGGCTTTGGTGCGAGCCGAGCGATTGATCTCGGCTTTCGCGCCGTCCGCGCGCCAGATGAGATCCGGCTCGATCCCGATGATCGAATAGCGGCCACGTACGGCACCGCCTTCCACCGACTCGAGCAGGAAGCTCATTGGTTTGCCGCCGCCAAGCTTCAGGAAGGCCGAGACCGGAGTCTCAAGATCGGCCACCAGCGTGGTCCACACCACCTGCGCCTCTCCGCGCCGGTAGTGGTCGGCGAAGACGCTTTCCGGCGGATCAATCTGCATGAGATCGGTTATTGCTGTGAGCCGCCGCCGATGACCTGATTCAGCGCCGACGGATTGACGGTCACCCCGAAGTCGTTTTCCAGCCTGGCGATATATTCACTGACAAGGTCGTCGGTATAGGAGCTCTGCAAAGTTGTGGTGATTGCCTGGCCTTGCGGTGTACCCGCTTCGAAAGGCGGATCGACAACATCGGTCACACGGAAGACGAAGCGTTCGGTTTCTTTGCCGCCTTCGGCGCTGGCCGGCGTACCCTTCGGCGTGCGGAAGACCGCCTCGATTGTTTTGGCAGGAACGAAGCCGCCGCTTTTGCCGCGCTGAAGATCTTTCGCGGTCTCGACCTTGAGGCCAGCTTCGCTCGCGGCTTGGGTAAACGACGTACCCGCCTTAAGCTTCCCGACAAAATCGTCGGCCTTCGCTTGCAGGCGTCTCGCGATTTCATCATCGCGCCAGCGGGCCGTAACCTGATCCTTCACCTCTTCAAGCGGGCGCTCGCGCGATGGCGTCACGCCCGTTACGTCATAATAAATATATCCGCCGCCCGGCAGTTGCAGCGGATCGGTGTCAACGCCGACATCGCTGGCGAATGCGGCGCTGATGACGTTCGGGGTCTGCGGCAATCCGGTGACGGGCTTTCCGTCAAGGCCGCGGCCCGACCGGTCAACAGCTTCGATGGACACGGACTTTAAGCCGAGTTTTTTGGCGCTCTCCGCCAATGTCGAGCCAGCGGCGCGTTCGTCCTCGATCTTGTCACGCAAATTGCCAACTTCGGATTTTGCCCGGCTCTCGGCCATCTCGCGTTTGATTTGCGCCGCGACCTGTTCGTAGGTTTTTTCCTCGCCGGGCTCGATTTTCCCGACTTGCAGTAGCACGGTGCCGAACCGGCCTTTCACCGGCGCGCTCGTCTCGCCAGGTTTGAGGAAAAAGGCTGCGTCGGCAACGGCGGGGTCAATGATGTCCGACTTTGCAACCATGCCAAGATCGGTGTCGGATTCTTTCAGCTGCCGTTCCTTGGCGATGTCGTCGAACTTCGTGCCCTTTGTGATGCGCTCGCGCGCATCGGCAGCTTCCTCCGGTTTTTGGAAAACGATCTGGCGAACTTCCCGCTTCTCCGGCTTGCCGTAGCTGTCCTTGTGCTGCTCAAAGTAAACTTTGGCGTCGGCGTCCGTGACGGCATCGGGCTTCGCGAGATCGGATGGGGCGAGGGAAAGCAACGTGATGTTGCGGTATTCGGGCGCGCGAAACAGCGTCTTGCGCTCGTCGAAATATTTGTTCAGGACCTCGGGTGTCGGCGCTGGGACATCGCCCGCTTGCGCAGCCTCCAGGGCAACATACTCAATCTGCCGCTTTTCGTTCTGGTACTGGTTGAGTGCAGCCAAAGCGGTGGCGGGAACCTTCAGATCGCCGGTGATGCTCTGGGCAAGCTGCCTTCGCAGCATTGAACGGCGCTGCTCCTCAATAAAACGGCTTTCGGTGAATCCAGCTTGACGGATGATCTGTTCGAAGCGCTGGCGGTCGAACTGTCCATTGGCGCCACGGAACGACGGATCCGATGTAATGCGCTTTGCGATTTCGGCGTTGTCGATGCCAAGCCGCAACTGCTTGGCCTGCTCATCGATCGTGGTTTCGGCAACCAATTGACCGAGCAATTGGCGATCGAGCCCGCGGGCGCGCGCCTCATCGGGCGTAATCGGCCGCCCGACCTGGCGTCCCAATTGTTGCAAGCGGTCGTTATAGAACTGGCGAAATTGCTCGATCGATATTTCGGTGCCACCAATCGTGGCCACCGCGTTACGTCCAAAGCCGCGGAATATGTCTCCGATGCCCCAGATCGCGAAACTGATCGCGATGACACCCATCACGGCGGCCATTACGGCCTTGCCGAGCCAGGTTGAGGAAGCTTTGTGCATCCCGCGAAGCATGCGTGCGCTATTCCATGCCTTGTATTGGCTGATCAGGGTGGATAACCGCGCATGTCTAGCCCAAGCGCGGCGCGTGCACCATAGTGACAGGTCCAACTCCTTGCAACTCAAGCAGGATCGGCTCCAAGCCGAACCACTGGCTTTGCCAAAGCGGGTCTGATAACCGCACGCAACAGAGGGTGATTGGATGGCGGCAGCCAAAATAATTCCGCT
>DASSSM010000555.1:0-7045 GCA_035708425.1 Pseudolabrys sp. | reverse complement strand
GGGTTGACGAAGACGATGTAGACCATCGTCAGAAACGTGGTCACGCCGGCAATGAATTCGGTTCGGACGTCAGTGCCCTGCTGCGCAAGGCCGAAATAGCCGTCCAACGCAGCGGTAAAATTAGTCCCGCCCTTTTCCTTTTCCTTTGCTCGTTTGACCATATCGACCCCTTCCCGCAACTGCCCGGAGGGAAGCCTAACGCGCTGCCGTCCGGCGCGTCAGAAGCGTTTAAGGCACTGTGGATAGCTTGGTGGCGACCCAATCCGCTTCGATTTATCGCAGCATTGGAACGCAATAGGCTCGTCAGGCTTTAGTGCTGACGCTTATAATTGCACGGGCGACATTCGGTCGGAGGGTGTGATGGATTTTGATCCTGTCCTGCTGGCCCGTCTGCAATTCGCCTTTACGATCATCTTCCACATCATTTTCCCGAGCTTCACGATCGGGCTGTCCGCGTATCTTGCGACCCTCGGCGTGATGTGGCTGCGCAGCGGCAACGACCGCTACCAGCACCTGATGAGATTTTGGACAAAGATTTTCGCCGTGTCGTTTGCAATGGGCGTCGTTTCCGGAATCGTGCTGTCATACCAGTTCGGCACAAATTGGAGCCGCTTCTCGGTTGCGACCGGCAACGTGCTCGGGCCATTGCTCGGTTATGAGGTGTTGGCAGCATTTTTCCTCGAGGCAACGTTCCTCGGGATATTGCTGTTCGGGTTCAATCGCGTGCCGCCCTGGCTTTACGTGTTGGCAGCCGCGGTCGTCGCGACGGGCACGGCAATTTCCGCGTTCTGGATCCTGTCGGCCAACAGCTGGATGCAGACGCCGACCGGCCACGAAATGCGCGATGGCATCGCATATCCCGCCGATTGGCTAAAGGTCATCTTCAATCCAAGTTTCCCGTACCGGTTCGCGCATATGCTCAACGCGGCCTATCTCACGACAGGCTTCGTCGTGCTCGCGGTTGGCGCACGCTATCTCGTGGCCGGACGGCACATCGAGGAAGGCCGTACCATGCTCCGCATGGCAATTGGCCTGACCGCAATCCTTGCGCCCTTGCAATTGGTGATCGGCGACCAGCACGGGCTCAACACGCTCGAACACCAGCCGATCAAAGTGGCGGCGATGGAAGCGCATTGGGACGGAGGCAAGCCTGGCGACTTCCACATCTTCGCGTGGCCCGACGAAGTGGCGGGGGTGAACCACTTTGAATTGTC
Organism: Pseudolabrys sp.; assembly: GCA_035708425.1. Classification (GTDB taxonomy): domain Bacteria; phylum Pseudomonadota; class Alphaproteobacteria; order Rhizobiales; family Xanthobacteraceae; genus Pseudolabrys. The sequence goes on along the minus strand of DASSSM010000555.1, from coordinate 5,831 downwards.
GATTCCGAAGGCGGCCTCGCTCGTCTTGACCCATCGAATGAATGGACTGTTTCCGGGTCTCAACAGCGTGCCGGCTTCAGATCGTCCACCGGTGAAGATTGTCTTCTTCGCCTTCCGCATCATGCTGGCGGTCGGATTCTTCATGATCGCTGCTGCCCTGTTCGGTGCGTTCCTGTGGTGGCGCGGCACGTTGTTCGAGACTCGCTGGTACCTGCACGTGATGTCGCAATGCTGGTGGGTTGGTTTCGTCGGAGTGATCTCAGGCTGGATCGTAGCCGAGTGCGGACGTCAGCCCTGGATCGTGCACGGGATTATGCGTACGGCGGATGCGACTTCTCCGGTGCCGGCGGCGACCATTGCCGGCACGCTGGTTCTTTTCGTGCTGGCATATGGCGTCGTGTTTTCCTTCGGCATTTATTACATCAACCGGTTGATCGCGCAGGGGCCGCGTCAGGTTGCAGCGGAAACCGGGCGTTTCTCACGAAGTCCGATTTCGGCCGCACAGGACGCCGGCCGCGAAGCGTTGCAACGCTGATGGGAGCGGAACCATGGAATGGTATCTCCCGCTGATCTGGGCTGCGGTGATTGGCATCGCCGTTGTCATGTACGTGCTGCTCGACGGCTTCGACCTGGGCATCGGCATCCTGTTTCCCTTCACGCAGAACGAGAGCGAACGCGATCAAATGACGCGCTCGATCGCGCCTTACTGGGACGGCAACGAGACATGGCTGGTGCTCGGCGGCGCCGGATTGTTCGTGGCTTTTCCCAAGGCCTATGCGGTCATCATGCCGGCATTTTACGTTCCGGTGATCGTGATGCTGCTGGCGCTGGTCTTTCGCGGTATCGCTTTTGAATTCCGCCACGTTTCGCGCAGCAAGACCGGGTGGAACCTTGCTTTCGCGGCGGGCTCGACGCTCGCAACCTTTGCGCAGGGCGTCATCCTCGGCGGCTTGATCCAGGGCGTTTCGGTGCGCGACGGCGCTTACAGTGGCGGCTCGTTCGATTGGGCAACGCCGTTCGCATTCGTCTGCGGACTTTCGCTGATCGCCGGTTACGGCTTGCTTGGCGCAACGTGGCTCGTGATGAAAACCGAAGGGCCGGTTGCCGAACGTGCGCGTGCGCTCGCCAAGATATTGTTGATGGTGGTGCTCACATCCATGGTTGTCGTGAGTTTATGGACACCGCTCACCGAGCCCCGAGTCGCGGCACGCTGGTTCTCTTTGCCAAATTTCTATTTCCTGTGGCCGGTACCCGTCGTCACCGCACTGATCGCCTATCTTGAATGGCAATGGCTCGAGGCGCGGCGCGACGTTCCCCCGTTCCTTGCGACGGTGGCGCTGTTTCTGCTCGGCTATCTGGGGCTCGTGATTTCGAATTTTCCATATCTGGTGCCGCCATCGCTCACCGTCTGGGACACTGCTGCCGTGCCGGCCAGCCAGATCTTCATGCTGCTAGGCACCTTGCTGCTGCTGCCGATCGTGATCGGCTACGTCATATTCATCTACTGGCTGTTCCGCGGCAAGGTTCGCGAGGGCGAGAGCTATCACTGAGGCGCCGACGGCCGCAGCATCGACCAGCCAAGGCGAATGAGCGGCAAGACCCCTTGCACCGTGCGCGGAAACGAGCGCGGCACCTCGGTCACCAGGTCAGGAAACTGTGTCTTGAGCGTTGTGGGAGGCGTGCCGGTGTTGTCTGCGGCCGGCCAGACGAGGATGCCGCCGTGGGTGCGGAAATCTGCGGGGCTGGCCCAGGGGCTGCGGTGAGGCGCCCATGCAAAATAAACGTGCGGCCGGTTCGGAGCGGCCAGCGCGATCAGCGGCACAAGCCGTGGATCACCGCTCAAATATGCGAGCGGCTTGCCGGTGCGGCGCTGAAAAATGTCTCCGTAGAATTGCCCTTCCGCGCTGGCCGGCTGCATGATTCTGAGGTCGATGCCGACGATCCAGGGCGAAATCGCAAGGCCGATCACGACCAAAGCTGGTGGCGCGAACAGCAGACCGAACCAGGCCGACGACACCAATCGTTCGCGATAAAGCAGAATCTTGTCGCCAGCGGCGAGAACGACTGCGAGCCCTGAAAGCACGACGATCGGTGTAACGCGATCTAAAGGGCCGAGGCGATTGCTGACGAAGACAACCGCAATCGCGACCAAAGCAGGTGCGATCGCAAACAGGTAGACGAACGCGCGCGCGAGCGGCTCAACGGGATGTCGCTCGATCTCCGGCGCGCGCTCGCGGGGATGACGCGGCCAACCGCTCGCCAGCGTAACGAGGAGCGCGAGCCCAAGATGCGTCATAAGGAGCACGGCGAACAGCCAAATGCCCGGCGCCAGCCGTCCCGCGGTGCCGACGCTCTCGTCAAAGCCCTCCAAAACCAGCGAACGATTTCCGCCCAGCCAGAGCGCATGCGGGAAGACGACGATAAACAGAAGGATCAGCGCGATCCACGGCTCAGGATGCAAGAGCGATGCGCGACCGCGCGGCGTCAATGGAGTGAAGACTACGAACAGGATGAAAAGGATCAGGCCTGCGTAACTTGCAAGCATGAGCAGACCGAGAACAAGCGCAAGCAGGAACCAGTAACCGCGGCGCCTCTCGCCGAGCGCGCGCCAATAGTAAAGCAGCGCCAGGGCCCACAAGGGGGCAGCGAGGATCGCCGGTCCGAAGTCCGGGCTCGGCACCGCGAATGCGGCAATGCCCACCATCAGCAGCACGGCAAGAACCGCGTGGCGTATGCCGACGATCGCGCAGCCGAGCCTGAAAACCGCCCAATAAGCGAGGACGATGCAAGCCTGCGCTAGAGCATAGAGCCCGAAGGCCCCTGCGATCCGGAAGGCGATTTCACCGAGCCAGAATGCCAGTGGTGGTCCGAGATAGCTGCCAAGCACGAATTCGTGCCCTATGGCCAGCAGCATCGGCACTTCGCCAGGCGGCGCGCTGTAGAACAAGGCCGGGATGAACGTCCATAGCGCCGCCTGTGTCAGCGCAACCGTCCAGAACACGACTGCGGGGCGTCCGCGTAGAAATTCAATGAGCAGCGAGACGTAATGCATTGGCCCGGGGGATGAAAACGGACGGGAGCTTATTTTTCGCGCATGATCTTATCCGAAAACCGCCTTTCGGTTTTCGGGATCACGCACCGGGAGGAATAGAGAAGCCGGCCTAAAGAGGCAACAACTCGGCGATCACCTCGTCCGAGGCGGCGCCAAGGGCCGCAAGCTTGGCCGCCACCGGCGCAAACGACCTGCGGTGGTGGATCGTCGGCCCGAGCCGTGCCAGCGCGGCGAAATGCTCCGGCACGCTGTAACCCATGTGCCGCTCGAAGCCGTAGCCGGGATGGGCGAGGCCGAGCCGCATCATCAGCCGGTCGCGCGTCACCTTGGCGACGATCGAAGCCGCCGCGACCGACAGCACAAGCGCATCTCCTGAAACCACGGTTACGCAGTCGCAACCGCAATCGATTCTCTGATTTCCATCGACGAAGACCAGTTTCGGTGAGACCGGCAGCGCCTTGACGGCGCGCGCCAGCGCCCAAAGCGAAGCGCGCAGGATATTGTCGCGGTCGATGCGCTCAACTGCGCCGAAGGCGACCGCCACTTGTGCGGTGGCGCAGATCTTTTCATAGAGTTTCTCGCGCGCCTCAGCATCGAGCTTCTTGGAGTCGTTGAGCCCGCGCGGAATCCGGTCGGGATCAAGAACGACGGCGGCTGCCACAACCGGTCCGGCGAGCGGGCCACGACCGGCCTCGTCGCAACCGGCGACCGGCCAGATGCCATCTTTAAGTGCCCGCCGTTCGCGCCGGAAGGTTGGCCGCAAAATCGGCTCGTCGAGCGGCAGCCGCGGACTCGGCTTGGACTTTTTTGTCATCACCGCGATGAGTGCGCTGCGTGCGGCGCAAGTCAACCTGAACGTTCGAGCCTGTGAACAGTCTGGACCAGGAGCCCGCTAGTCCGGCAGCTGCAGGCGCCCGTCATCGGTCAGGGGAAAGTGCGGATTGTAGGCCACCTCCCAGAGATGGCCGTCGAGATCCGAGAAATAGCCGCTGTACCCGCCCCAGAACGCGTCCTGCGCGGGCTTGCGGATCACCGCCCCCGCCTCGCCAGCGCGTCTGATCACGACATCGACGTCTTGCTCAGATCGGCAGTTCCAGGCCAGCGCGATGCCACGAAAATTTTCGGCCATGCCTTCGGACGCTATGTTGGCGTCGTTCGCAAGTTCGTCGGACGGAAAGACGGCGATGGCACAGGCTCCAGCCTGGAAAAATCCGACGCCGTCGGCCGCAAGCGCCTTGCGGCGAAAACCCAGCGTTTCGTAGAAAACGATGCTGCGCTTGAGATCGGCGACGCCGAGCGTCACCAGCGACAGGATCCCCAAAGGCTCGTTCATGATCCGAATAGACTCAGTTGTTCCGTGCCTGGTTTCGGCTTGCGGAAGTGTTCGGTTGTGAGCTGTGTTCGCGAAACATTGAGCCCGAGTTTCTCGCAAGCCATCTCGAAGCGACGACCGATCATCCAGGCATAAGGTCCGGTGCCCTTCATGCGCGTGCCCCATGTCGAGTCGTAGTCGTTTCCGCCCCGCATATCGCGGATCAGCTTGAACACGTGGCGGTACCGGTCGGGATAGTTCGCGATCAGCCATTCGCGAAACAGGTCGCGCACCTCGAGCGGAAGGCGCAACAACACGTAACCGGCTTCTTTCACGCCGGCGGTGCGCGCGGCCTCGAGGATGCGCTCGATTTCCATGTCGTTGAGGGCCGGTATCACCGGCGCAACCATCACTGTCGTCGGCACGCCGGCCTGTGCGAGCCGCCGCAGTGTCTCAAGACGCCGCATCGGCGTCGCGGCCCGCGGCTCCATCTTGCGCGCAAGCGTCGCATCCAGCGTGGTGACCGACAGGGCAACCTTTGCAAGATTGCGCTCGGCCATGCGTGCAAGAATGTCGAGATCGCGCAGCACAAGCGCCGACTTCGTAACGATACCGACCGGGTGGCCCGCGCGGTCGAGCACTTCAAGGATGCGCCGCATCACTTTGTAGCGCCGCTCGACCGGCTGGTACGGGTCCGTATTCGTGCCGATGGCGATCACTTTCGGCTCATAGCCGGCCGCTGACAATTCCTTTTCGAGCAAGTTGGCCGCTTCCGGCTTCACCAGCAACTTGGATTCAAAATCAAGGCCCGGCGACAGGCCGAGATAGGCGTGGGTCGGTCTGGCAAAACAGTAGATGCATCCGTGCTCGCAGCCTCTGTAGGGATTGATCGAGCGATCGAAGCCGATATCGGGAGAGTCATTGCGGGTAATGATCTTCCGCGTGGAGTCCACGGTGACGGTGGTCTTGAAAGGCGGCAGTTCGTCCAGCGTCCGCCAGCCATCGTCGAATGCCACCCGCGCCAGCTCCTCGTAACGCCCCGAGGCGTTGCTCTGTGCGCCGCGTCCGCGGCGGCGTTCGTGTTCAACGACGACGCCCAGCAATTCGCTGACGTCGTCATAGGCACCCGCCGGCGCGGAGGGCAGCTCCCTCACCGGCGGGCGACTCTGGGCTGCGTTTGATCGAGCCATGAGTCCACCCTAGCCGCAGAATGTGAACATAACAAGAACAGATTTTGGCAGTTGCCGCCGTGTATAATTCAGGCCCTTATCGCCCTATCTCGTGGCGGCGATTGCCATACGCCACATGATATGGTGGCAACGGTATTGACTGGCTACAGTTCCATGTTGAGTGCGATCATTTCCACGCAGAATTCAGAGCGGACCCTAGTGCCGACCCTTTCGGCGCTCGTACCCGCGGCCGCGGCCGGTCTTTTGGCCGAGGTTGTCATTGCCGACGCAGGCTCCC
>DASSSM010000554.1:0-5099 GCA_035708425.1 Pseudolabrys sp. | reverse complement strand
CGCCTCGACCGAGCCCGGTCCGAGCACGGGGAATTCCTTCAGGACGACCTTGAGTTTCGGGTCGTCCTTGAGCAGCGTGAGCATGTCGTCCATGGCGCGCTTGCAGTACCCGCAGTTGTAGTCGAAGAACTCAACGAAGGTGACGTTGCCGTTCGGATTGCCGAGCACGACCTGCCGCGGCGAGCTAAACAAGGCGTCCGAATATTGCTTGATCGCGGCCTTGTGCTTCTCCGCTTGCGCCACTGTCTGCCGCTTGTCGAGCTCGTTCATAGCCTCCTGAAGCACCTCAGGGTGTGCGATCAGGTACTCGCGAACAATACGCTCGACTTCGCTACGCTGACTGGACGAGAACTCGTCGGCGTTTGAGCTCGGCGCTGCCGTCAGGGTCAATATGACCGCACAGGCGGCGGCGAACGAGCGCGAAATCGATTTCATGGTTCTTGGTCCTTGTGACTAATGGAGGCCGGCGTTGGCATTGGGCGGCTTGACATTGACGATGTCGTCGGCCCGCACCCATGCAGGAGAGCCGACCGGAAGACGAGTCTTGGCGCGGGCGGCCAGTTGACGCGCGGTCTTGATGTCGCCGCGGCTGAAGGCGGCCTGTGCGGAAGCAAGGTCGGCATTGGCCAGATCACCTTTGCGGCCATAGGCGACGGCAAGCTGTGCGTACGCATTCGGGGCCTCCGGCTCGCGAACGATTGCGGAGCGAAGCATGGCGACGGCTTCCTCGGAAAGTTTTGCGTTGCCGGCGGCGTTGAGCGCCTGTGCCAACAGAATCTCGACCAGCGCATTGTTGTGTGACAGTTGGACGGCGTGCCGCAGCGGAGCCACGGCTTCCGACGGATGTCCGCCTTCCAGCAGCGCCTGGCCCTTGAGCTCGTAGAAATATGGATTGTTCGGCTGCGCCTGAATGAGTGAATCTATTTGAGCAATCGCCTGTCGCAGATCGGAGTTCCGATAGGCAGAGATCGCACGCGCGTAACGGGCCGGCAGGCTATGGTCAGTGGCCGGGTAGCGCCGCGCGACCGTGTCGGGCCGTTCCAGAAAACCGGAAAGCTTGGCGCGCATCATGTCGTGGCGGAGCTGCAGCTCGGGAGAATCCTTGCGATCCCAGTAGGGGCTGGCTTTGGCAACAGTTTCGAGCGCGGCGACGCGTTCAGCTGGCATCGGATGGGTTTGCATGTAGGGGTCAATGTAACGCGAATTGAATAACGATTCGCTGCTCAACCGCTTGAACAGGTCGACCATGCCGCGCGGCGATTGGCCTGTCGCGTTAAGAAATTTCACTCCTGCGTGATCGGCTTGATCTTCCTGCGTGCGGACGTAAGCGAGCACTGTGCGCATGATCGCCTGTTGCGGCGCCATGATGGCGGCCATTCCAACATCGCCGCCACCTGCTCCGGCACGGGAGCCGGCGACTGCCGCGCCAATGCCGGCCAGCAGCGCGATGATCGATGCCGTCTGCGCGGAAGCAAGCTGTTCGCGCAATCGCTGCAGGTGACCGCCGGCAAGGTGCCCGGTCTCGTGGGCAAAAACGCCAATGACCTCGTTCGGGGTCTTGGCGTCGAACAGCGCACCGGCATTGATGAAGATATGCCGGCCATCCATCACAAAGGCGTTGAACGAACGGTCGCTCAGGACCACCACCCGCACATTCTGTTTTGCAAGTCCCGCCGCTCGCAAGACCGGCTGTGCATACTCGCGCAGCAATTGCTCGATCTCGGCGTCACGAATGATCGGCATCCCGCGCGTCGAACTGTCCTGAGCGTGTGCGGGTGCAATGCCGGCGGTTCCGACGGTGACCGCCGTGAGCAAGGCGATCGCCCGGGCTGCTGGCGCCCTGCGCCGCGTCCTGATAGGTGTGCCGTCCAAGGACATGCCGATGTGCACCGAATGCGCGTGAAACTATTGACGCCCTTACAGGCGGTCAACGCAGCCTGCGATCACGACCCGGTCATGACGGCGCCGGTCGCAAGCAAACCGGGGAATGCGGCGGCAGCGGGGCAGGGAAATAAGGCCCAATCGGCCGAAAACGATGCTTGATGCGGCAAAAAGGCTATTAGCACCGTCGAAACGCAGCGATGTGCCACCGTTCATCGTCATGGATGTCATGGCGGCGGCGGCGCAACGCGAGGCGCAAGGCGCAAATATCATCCACATGGAGGTCGGCCAGCCGGCCGCCTCGGCGCCGGCGACGGCCATCCGAGCGGCACAAGCCGCGCTCGTACACGGGCGCATCGGCTACACCGAGACGCTGGGAATAGCATCACTGCGCGCGCGTATCGCACGCCACTACAGGGATGCCTACGATCTCCTTCTTGATCCGGCCCGTGTCGTCGTGACCACCGGATCTTCCGGCGGGTTCCTTCTGGCATTCCTGTCACTGTTCGAGCCGGGCGACCGTGTCGCCTTGGCCAATCCCGGCTATCCGCCGTATCGCCACATACTCTCGGCGCTCGGATGCGAGCCGGTGCTCATCGAGACATCCGCTGAAACGCGGTGGGCCTTATCGGCAAAAGCACTGCTCGCGGCGCACCAGCGCAAACCGCTCAAGGGCATCGTGATTGCAAGTCCAGCCAATCCGACCGGTACCATGATGGATGCAGACGCGCTCACGCGGCTGATCGCGGTCGCCGAAGCGGAAGGCATCCGGGTCATCTCCGATGAAATTTACCACGGACTCGATTATGCGTTTGCCGCCGAAACCGCGGCCAACGTGTCGGATCATGCTGTCGTGATCAATTCTTTTTCGAAATATTTCTGCATGACCGGCTGGCGTGTCGGTTGGATGATCGTGCCGGACGTTCTGGTCCGCTCGATCGAGTGCCTGCAGGGCAACCTTGCGATTTCGGTGCCGACGCTGGCGCAGGTCGCGGCCGAGGCCGCATTCGATGGCCGCGAAGAGATGGAAGCCGTCAAGCACGGCTATGAAGAGAACCGGCGAATTCTCATGGACGGTCTGCCGAAAGCCGGGCTCGATAAGTTTCTGCCGGTCGATGGGGCGTTCTATCTCTACGCGGATATTTCGAGTTTCTCCGCCGACAGCCTGGATTTCGCAAAACGCATGCTCAACGAAGCGAGCGTTGCCGCAACGCCGGGCATCGACTTCGATCCGGTGAACGGAAGACATTTCCTGCGTTTCTGCTACGCGGGATCCGCCAGCGAGATGCACGAGGCCGTCGGGCGTATCAGCAACTGGCTGCGACGATAGATGCCGAGCTGGTGAATTTGCGGTCGGCTATTTCTTGAATGCACCGAGGATGGCGCGGATCCGCTCGCGGTTGATATTTTCCGAGGGCGTGGTGTCGCGCTCCGGTTCAAGCCGTGCATCGCAGTTGACGTAATTGGCCGAAACCATTTTGCCGGTGCGGTTGTCAAACCGGCGCTCCTCGCAGCGGCCTTTTTTGTCAGTTTCTACGACGATTGAAGCGACGCGGCTTGCGGCTTCGCCCCCTTCGGTCTGAGGCAACGGGGTTACCTTTGATACCGGGCTCATCGCTTGCGGATCGGTGGAGAGGAAAGAGCCCGCGGTCACGAAGGCGGCGAGAAAAAACAGCCCTGTGAGCGCTGCCGTCACGATTATGGCGCGCCGGCCTTCCCCTGCCGAAAGGGCCCTGTTGCGGACTTGCTTTGCCTTGTGCATTTGGTCTTTGAGGCGAAATTGATTTGTTCCCGTAGCACCTTACCTCCGCACGCTTGATGAAAGTTAAACGGAACAGGTCAATTTGAATCTCCTTGAACCCACCCCCGAAACGGCCGGAAATCGTGGCACCGGCGCGGCGGCACCTTTTTATTGTGGCCGTCAATACCTACATCACGGTTCAATTCACTTAACCACGACACGCCAATGCTCGATTTTGCCTCGTCGCCCGAAGTCCGGGACGCCGGCGAAGCCGCGTCCCCGTCCGTCCGCGATACCGAAATCCTCGACGCCTATTCCAATGCGGTCACCTCGGTCGCCGACGTTGTCGGCCCGGCTGTGGTGCGCGTTGAGGTGCGCGCAAAGAACGGCCGTCCGGCCGGCGTCGGATCGGGCGTCATCATTGCTCCCGATGGCTTGGTGCTGACCAATAGCCACGTAGTCGAGGGCGCCAAGGACATCTGGCTGCAGGATGCCGACGGCCACCTGATGGAAGCCCGCAGTCTGGGCGAGGACTCCGACACCGACCTGGCGCTGTTGCGCGCCGGCTCTGCACGCGATCTGCCGAGCGCTTCGCTGGGTGATTCCAAGTTGCTCAAGCGCGGCCAACTGGTCGTTGCGATCGGCAATCCGCTTGGTTTCGAGTCCACCGTAACCGCGGGCGTGATTTCAGCGCTCGGACGGTCTTTACGCTCGCGCACAGGTCGACTGATCGAGGACGTGATCCAGACCGATGCCGCCCTCAATCCGGGGAATTCCGGAGGCCCGCTGGTGTCGTCGCGAGGGGAGGTCGTCGGAATAAATACGGCGGTCATCATGGGCGCGCAGGGCATCTGCTTCGCGGTCGCAAGTAACACCGCCAGGTTTGTTCTCGGCGAACTGATCCAGCATGGTCGCGTTCGGCGCGCCTATATCGGGATATCGGCACAAACGACGGCCGTTCCCCGCCGGCAGGCGCTTGCGGCGGGCATCGAGAATGCGTCCGGTGCGATGATCACCGCGCTCGAGCCGCATGGTCCCGCCGCGCTCGCCGGATTGATGAGCCTCGACACCATCGTGCGGCTTGATGGCCTGCCTATCACCGGCGTCGACGATCTGATCCGCATCCTCAACGGCGAGCGGATCAATCGCATCACGACGATCGAAGTGCTTCGCCGCGGTCAATTGCGCTCATTCGACGTCAAACCGCTGGAGCGGCCTGCATCCGCTCCGGCGGCAAGCGCGCGGTAAGCTCGGCTACTTTTTCTGTTCGGGCTTCGCCGCGTTTTTACGCGCCGGCGGCTCGTAATTTCCCCCCGCCATGCACTTTTTAATGAACGCGGAACGCTTCGCGCCCTGAAGCTGCTGGCTTTCGGCGCCGACTTTGCACGTCTCCATTTTTTCCTGCGACGTGACGGCTGCGGACGGCGTTGCCGCGAGCAGGACTGGGATGATGGCGATGGCAAGGGTTCGCAGCATC
>DASSSM010000553.1:0-8423 GCA_035708425.1 Pseudolabrys sp. | reverse complement strand
ACGCGGCCAGGGCGCTTCCCTCCCGGTCACCCGCCCAGTGACCCATGAATTCGACAGGTTGATGTTCCATGGGTGAATTCGCCATCGGCCAGGGCGTGTCTCGCTTTGAGGATCCGCGGTTGGTGCGGGGTGGCGGACGTTATACGGACGACATCAAGTTGCCGGGCTTGATCCACGGCGTCGTGCTGCGATCACCTCATGCGCACGCAAAAATCAAATCGATCGACATAACCGCGGCAAAGACGGCACCCGGCGTGCTGGCGGTGCTTACCAGCGCGGACATCAAGGCGGCAGGCTACGGCGACCTGCCGGTGCCGGGAGGGCTCAAGCGCCGTGACGGCTCGCCGATGTATAGGCCACGCTACCCGATCCTGGCTAAGGACCGGGTGCGTTGGGTCGGCGATAGCGTTGCTTTTGTCGTTGCCGAGACGGTTGCGCAGGCGCTCGACGCCGCCGAGATGATCTCGGTCGACTACGAGGAGTTGCCCGCCGTCACATCGACCGCGGAAGCGCCGAAGCCCGGTGCGCCGCGCGTGTGGGACGACTGCCCGGACAATATCTGCTTTGTCGAGTTAATCGGCGACAAGACAGCCGTCGATGCGGCGTTCGCACGTGCCGCGCATGTGACCCGGTATCGCTTTGTGATCAACCGCGTCACCGCAGCGACGATGGAGCCCCGCGGCGCCGTCGGCGACTACAATGCGACTGACGGCCGCTACACCATCTACACGCCGATACAGCGCCCGCATCCGACCCGTGCCGACCTCGCGAAGGTGCTCAAGGTGCCGGAAAGCCAGGTGCGCATCGTCACTGGCGATACGGGCGGCAGTTTCGGCATGAAGTCGCCGATCTTCAATGAAACGCCTCTGGTGCTGCTCGCCTCGAAGCTCACTGGCCGACCTGTCAAGTGGATCAGCACGCGCACCGAAGCGTTCCTGAGCGATGCGCAAGCGCGCGACAATGTCACGGAAGCGGAGCTGGCCCTCGACAAAGACGGAAACTTCATCGCTTTTCGCGTGAAGACATTTGCCGCGATTGGCGCCTATTTGCAGCACTCGATGCCTGCATTCGTGCTCAACGCCGGCACGCTCGCCGGGGTCTACCGCACTCCCGCGATGTACGTCGACATTACGGCCGTTTTCAGCAACACGAACCCGATGCGCCCCTATCGCGGCAACGGACGGCCCGAGGCTGCCTACGTGATTGAACGCATGGTCGATCTGGCCGCCGCGGAGCTAGGTATGGATCCAACCGAGCTGCGGCGACGCAACTATGTCCCGCCTTCGGCCATGCCATTCAAAACGGGGCTCACCTTCACCTACGACAGCGGCGAATTCGAAAAGAATATGGATCTCGCGCTTGACCTTGCCGATCGCAGAGGCGTGAAAGCGCGCAAAGCGGAAGCCCGCAAACGCGGCAAGCTGCTTGGCTTTGGCCTGTCGAACACGATCGAACGCGCAGGCGCACCAAGCACTGAAGGTGCAGAAGTTCGTTTTGACCGCTCAGGCTCACTTATCCTTTTCTCGGGCTCGAACTCGCAAGGTCAGGGTCACGAGACGGTGTTCAAGCAGCTGGTCTGCGACCGCCTCGGCCTCGATCCAAAAGAGGCGCAGTACGTTCAGGGCGATACCGATCAGGTCTTTTATGGCGAAGGAACAGGTGGTTCGCGCTCGGCCACGCTCGCTGGTTCGGCATTCCATCTGGCGACCGAAAAGGTCGTGACAAAAGCCCGCGCGATTGCTGCCAACATGCTCAAGGTCGGAGAGGTCGACCTGAAATTCGATGAAGGCGTATTTTCGACAAACAAGACGAACCGTACGCTTTCGGTCAAAGAAATCGCCGCTGCTTCATTCGATACCGCCAATCTTCCAAGCGGCATCGAGCCGGGTCTATTCGCAACGGCGGTCTACAAGGCGCCCGTCAACAATTATCCCAACGGCTGCCATGTCTGCGAGCTCGAGATCGATCGCGAGACCGGCGAGGTCGAGATCACCCGCTACAGCGTCGTCGATGACTTTGGCACCGTTCTCAATCCCCTGTTGCTGCATGGCCAGGTCCACGGCGGCATCGCCCAGGGGGCCGGGCAGGCCCTCATGGAGGACATCCATTTCGATGCTTCCGGTCAGCTCGTCACCGCGTCGTTCATGGACTACGCCATGCCACATGCGCACAATCTCTGCGACATGGAGGTCGAGAGCAATCCTGTGCCGACCAAAACCAATCCGTTGGGCGTCAAAGGCGCCGGCGAGGCCGGGTGTGTCGGCGCCCTGCCGGCGGTCGCAAACGCGCTGGTCGACGCCCTGTCCGAGTTCGGGGTGAAGCATATCGAGATGCCGGCGACCTCCGAGCGGATCTGGCGGGCAATGCGCAGCTAGCGCAATAGGCTTTATACTGAGAGCTGATTCGACCTAACCGGCGCCCGTATTGCGTCCCTCGCCCAGGAGAAATTCATGCGCAATGTCGGACGCAAGCTGGCTTTCGTGCTTGCCTCATCCAATCACGGCACGATGATCGTCAATCGTCTCGACTACCGCATGAGCGGCCCCGATAGCGGCATCGGTGTCGGCTACCAACTGCTGGAGGCGGCTACATTCGATCCGATGGAAGTCGAGCTCGCGCTGCAATTGATCGAAGCACGCAAGCGCGTCCACGGCGACGGTGTGGTCGCCATCGACGGCGGCGCCAATATCGGCGTTCACACCGTCGAGTGGGCGACGGCGATGACCGGCTGGGGCTCGGTCATTGGGATCGAAGCCCAAGAGCGAATTTATTACGCGCTTGCCGGGAATATTGCGATCAACAACTGCTTCAATGCAATTGCCATGCATGCGGCAATATCGTCCGAGCAAGGCATCATGCTGATTCCGACGCCGGACTACCTTGTTCCGTCAAGCTTTGGAAGCCTGGAGCTGAAGCCGCGCGCCGAAACGGAATTCATCGGCCAGCCGATCGACTATTCGGCAGGCAACACGGTCGCGATCCAGAAGATGTCGATCGACGCACTCAGCCTGGCCCGCGTGGATTTCATCAAACTCGACATCGAGGGAATGGAGCTCGAGGCGCTGGAAGGCGCGCGCCAGACCATCGAGCGCAGCCATCCAATTTTTCTGGTTGAATCCATCAAGGCAGGCCGCGAGCGTCTGCGTAGCTTCCTCGACCAATGCGGATATAAGGTCGTCGAAGCCGGCATCAATTTGCTTGCGATCCACAAGAGCGACCCGGTCGTCAACGAATTGCAAATCCCCGACATGCCGGCGCAGTCGTCGGCGGCCTGAGCAACTCACGCCATCGCTGCGCCAGGCTCGATCCGGACCGGCTGATAGCCGTCAGCTGCAAGCGCGTGCATGATCTCCTCGGCGTGCGCGGCATCGCGTGTCTCGACAGTCACGTCGAGCTTGGCGCCTTTCGCGGGTACATCCAAAAACAGCCGCCGGTGATTGACCTCGAGAATATTGGCGCCCAACGTCCCAAGGCGTGTCGCGATGGTCCCCAGGACCCCGGGCCGATCCGGAATGGTCAATCGGAACGACACGATACGGTTCTCGCGCTCGAGCTCCCGCACCATAATGGAAGCGACCACACGCGCGTCGATGTTGCCCCCACACAGCACCAGCCCGACCTTTTTGCGTTTGAACAACTCAGGCCTCGCGAGCATGGCGGCAAGGCCTGCGGCGCCGGCACCTTCCGCCATGGTTTTTTGCAGGGTCAGATAGGCGTTGACGGCGCGCTCGAGCTGCACTTCATCGACCAAAATGATCTCCGAAACGAGGTCGCGAATGATCGGCAATGTAAGTTTGCCAACATTCTTGACAGCAATGCCCTCGGCAAGCGTCGATCCGCCGATCGGCCGACTCTCGTTGTGGAGCGCGTTCCAGATGGAAGGATAGAGCGCGGATTCTGCCCCCACGACTTGCAGACTACGGCTTTTGGCGCGCGCTGCAATGGCATTGCCTGCAATAAGTCCGCCTCCCCCGACGGGAAACACGAGAATGTCCAAGTCGGGAACGTCTTCCAGCATTTCGAGCGCGATTGTTCCCTGCCCGGCGATAATACGTGGGTCGTCATAAGGATGAACGAGCAGAAGCCCGCGCTGCGATTGGATCTGTTCGCAACGCGACTCCGCCTCTGCCACTGTCTCCCCATGCAAAACGACTTCGGCACCGTAGGAGCGGGTTGCCGCAATCTTCACGAACGGCGTCGTCACCGGCATCACGATGGTCGCCGGAATGCCGAGCCGCTGGGCATGGTAGGCCACCGCCTGGGCATGGTTGCCCGCCGACATAGCGATCACGCCGCGTGCGCGTTCGGCCTCGCTCAGCGACGCCAGCTTCACCAAGGCGCCGCGATCCTTGAACGAGTTGGTGACCTGGAGATTTTCGTATTTGACGTAAACCTCCGCGCCGGTGAGCGCAGAGAGCTTTGGCGCCGGCAACATGGGGGTTCGCAGCACCACGCCCGCGATGACGCGACGGGCCGCTTCAATGTCGGCAAGGGCTGCAGGCGAAGTTTCTGGTCTTGGCGCCATCCGTCGCACCATGCCGCAAGGCTGACAAAGGTTCCAGCCGCGCCCGCGACCAATGCGGCAGGCCCTTGCGGATAGCCTCCTCTTTCTCCATCTGGACCGACACCGGCTACGCTATAATACGATCGCAGCGGGAGCTTGCATAATGTCGATCGACATCAAACCACACGCCTACGATCCGGCCATCCAGCCGGAGCTGTTCGAGGGTGTCTTGGCGCGCCGGGTCGTGGCCTTTGTCATCGACTTCATTATTCTCGCCGTCCCGGTCTTGCTGGCAGCAATGTTCATTTTCGCCTTTGGAATTGTCACGCTGGGGCTTGGATTCGCCCTGTATTGGCTGCTCTCGCCTGCAACGGTCATCTGGGCATTGCTCTACTTTGGCGGCACGCTCGGAGGACCGAATTCCGCAACCATCGGGATGCGGGTGATGGATCTCGAAATGCGCACCTGGTACGGCGCGCCCGCCTATTTCGTATTGGGCGCCGGGCACGCCATCGCGTTCTGGTTCACGGTGTCGTTCTTTACGCCGTTCGTGCTGTTGGTAGCCTTCTTCAATCAGCGCCGGCGGCTTCTGCACGACATCCTGCTTGGCACTGTCATCATTAACAATGCGTCCCGGGCCTCGATGCTACGGGGATCCATGCAGGGCGCCCGCGCCAGCTAAGGCTTTGACGCGGGGCGTCCGGCGCGCAATGCTAGAGCGAATCCAGGACCACGACAGACGGCCTGATTAGTGACCCAGCACTCGCGCGATACACCGCAATTCTACCTGACGGCGCCCTCGCCCTGCCCCTACCTGGACGGCCAGGAAGAACGCAAGGTGTTTACACACCTGGTCGGGGAGCGCGCCGGCGAACTCAACGATCTTCTCACCCACGGCGGATTCCGCCGTAGTCAATCCATTGCCTACCGGCCTGCCTGCGAGGGGTGCCGGGCCTGCGTGTCGGTCCGCGTGATCGCCGCGGATTTTGCCCCGTCTCGCAATATGCGCCGAATCGCCGAACGCAACGCCGACATGGTCGGTCATATGCGTTCGCCCGCACCGACATCCGAACAGTACTCCGTGTTTCGAGCTTACCTCGATGCGCGGCACCGCGACGGCGGCATGGCCGACATGACGGTGCTCGACTACGCAATGATGATCGAGGACAGTCATGTCGATACCCGTGTTGTCGAATATCGCCGCCGCGAATCCCATCCGGGCGTCAATGGACGTAACACCGGCCAGATGCTTGCCGTCGCTCTCACCGACGTGCTCAGCGATGGTCTATCCATGGTCTATTCGTTTTTCGAACCAGACGAGGGCGATCGCTCGCTCGGCACTTTCATGATCCTTGATCACATCGAGCGCGCAAAACGGATGGGCTTGCCTTACGTCTATCTGGGTTATTGGGTGCCCGGCTCACGCAAGATGGACTACAAAGGCCGATTTCTGCCGCAAGAGCGCCTAATGCCGTCTGGCTGGAGCCGGGTCGAAAAGTAGGCAATCTCAGCCGAACAATTGATCCGCCAGAAGTTTAAAATTCAGCGCGATAAGAAGCATCGCTGTCAGGCCCGCAAGCACGGTCACCCATATCGGCGCCGCGAGCGCCCCCATCTTGCGCCGGTCGGCCGTAAACATCACCAGCGGCACGATGGAGAACGGCAGCGCAACACCGAGCACGACCTGACTCAGGATCAAGAGTTTCGCCGTCCCGGCCTCGCCGTACCAGATCGTCACTACCGCGGCCGGAATAATAGCGATTGCCCGCGTCACCAGCCTGCGCGCCCATGCCGGCAGGCGGATGTCGATAAAGCCTTCCATCACTATCTGGCCCGACAATGTCGCAGTCACCGTAGAGTTCATCCCGCAGCAAAGCAGCGCGATGCCGAACAATGTTGGCGCGAGCGCCGACCCGAGTAACGGAGCGAGGAAGGAGTGCGCCTGATCGAGCTCGGCAACGTCGACTTTCCCCGCCTTGTTGAAGGTCGCGGCCGCGAGGATCAGGATCGAGGCATTGATGGTAAGCGCAAACATCAGCGCAATCGTCGAGTCGATCGTTGCCAGCTTAATTGCCTCGCGCTTGTCGGCGTCCGTTTCGCCGAAGCGGCGCGTCTGCACCACGCCGGAATGCAGATACAAATTATGCGGCATCACCGTCGCGCCGATTATGCCAATCGCGAGATAGAGCATATCGGGATTGCGCACGATCTCGGTGGTGGGCGCAAAGCCACGGATCACGGCGCCCCAGTCGGGATCGGCCATCGCGATCTGAACGATGAAGCAGAGTGCGATCACGCCCATCAGCGTCACGATGAAAGCTTCGATCCAGCGGAAGCCGAGATTTTGCATCCACAGAATCAGAAATACGTCGAGCGCCGTGATCAGCACGCCGATTTCGAGCGGGATACCGAACAGCAGATTGAGGCCGATCGCAGTTCCGATCACTTCGGCAAGATCCGTTGCGCAAATCGCGATCTCGGTCAGCACCCACAAGGGCCACGATACCGCGCGCGGAAAGGCATCGCGGCAGGCCTGCGCGAGGTCGCGCCCCGCCCCGATCCCGAGGCGCGCGCACAGTGCCTGCAGCAGGATCGCCATCAAATTGGAGAGCAGCGCAATCGTAAGCAGCGCGTACCCAAATTTAGACCCACCGGCCAGCGAGGTCGCCCAGTTGCCGGGATCCATATAGCCAACCGCGACCAGGTAGCCTGGTCCGAGGAACGCTATGAGTTTTTTGCCAAGTGAGCCTGACGGGCGCGTGGCGATCGAACCGAAGACCTCCGCCAGCGGCGGCCGGCCGCGTTCGCGCCGCCAACCCGACGCGCCAGTCATCGATTGCCGTGTCGTCGCATCCATCTGCGGGCTTCAAATGCCTAAATTACAAGTGAAAGGTAGCTTATTGCGAATAATTTGCAATTGCAAATTGTCTGGAACCTCCCCGGTTTCATCTGGTTGATGCATGCTTGGACGGCAAGTCTGGCAGTGCAAATAAGCGATGCGATGCGTCCCGGTTGGAGATCGCCGGGAGGCACCGACCTGAGCCTAAGCTGTCCGCCGACGGGGCCACCACGGGTCATGACTGCAAACTGCGTCCAATCGCGGGGGCCGCGTCGCTGGGCTGCGTCCCTCGCAGCCGCTATCCTCCCTGCCCTGTTGCCGACGTCCGTCCTTGCCGCCGCGGACGGAACAGGCCCATCCGAGGCAATTTTTATTGCCGAGATAATCGTGCTCATGATCGTTGGCCGACTGCTCGGCGAAGTCATGCTGCGGCTCCGCCAACCGGCTGTCATGGGCCAATTGATTGCCGGCCTACTGCTCGGACCATCATTTTTGGGGCTGCTCATACCGGACGCGCAGCTCGCGCTTTTTCCAAAAAATCCCGAACAGAAGGCGATGATCGACGCGGTCTCGCAATTCGGAATCCTGCTGTTGCTTTTGCTCACCGGAATGGAGACCGACCTCAAGCTTGTGCGACAGACGGGTCGCGCCGCCTTGTTTGCCTCGTTGATGGGCATTGTTATTCCATTCCTTTGTGGCGTCGGACTTGGGGAAATGCTGCCGGACAGCATGCTGCCGGACCCAGGGAAACGGTTGATCACGTCTCTCTTCCTGGGAACGGCCTTGTCGATTGCATCGGTGAAGATCGTTGCGATGGTCGTGCGTGAGATGAATTTCATGCGCCGCGTCGTGGGTCAGGTCATTCTTGCATCGGCCATCATCGATGACAGTATCGGTTGGATCATCGTTTCGATCATCTTCAGTCTCGCCCTGCACGGCTCGGTCGAAACGGTCTCGTTGGCGCAAAGCATTATCGGCACCATCGTGTTCATGGTCGCAAGCCTCACCGTCGGGCGTCGTGCGGTATTTTTCTCGATCCGCTGGGTGAACGACAATTTCGTAAGCGACTTTGCGGTAATT
>DASSSM010000552.1:0-2862 GCA_035708425.1 Pseudolabrys sp. | reverse complement strand
GCGATGCAAAAGGATATCGACGAAATGGCGCGGATGCTTGAAGCTTACCTCGCCTTCGCGCGCGGTGACAGTGGCGAGACGGCGGCGCCGACCGACATGGCGGAATTTTTGGAAGAACTGCGTCTCGATGCCGAGCGGCATGGCCACAAGGCCACCGTGCTTTTCCATGGTCCGCCGATCGTCACGGTGCGCCCGGCGGCTTTCAAGCGTTGCCTGGCCAATCTTGTTTCCAATGCGGCACGCCACGCGCCATCAATTGCTATTTCCGGCCACCGCGACCACCGGTATCTCACGGTCACCGTCGACGACGACGGGCAGGGCATTCCGCCTGATATGCGCGAAGAAGTGTTCAAACCGTTCTTGCGGCTCGACGATGCCCGCAATCAGGACGAGGGCGGTACCGGTCTTGGACTGGCGATCGCGCGCGACATCGCGCGTTCACACGGCGGTGACATCACGCTCGGCGACAGTCCGATGGGCGGATTGCGTGCGACCGTTCGTATCCCGATCTAGGCTGCTTCCGCTTCTTCGTCACGCCGGCGACGACGGCGCCGCGGCCCGCGCAAAACGCATCCGGGAATCGCGCAGAGATCGTCAAGAAATCCCGCCCAACGCTCGGCGCTTGCAAGCCCGCGATCGAGCGCCGCCATTGTCCGGTCAAGACCCTCGTCCTCGTCATCGATCCATACGGACAGCACGCGTGCAAACATCAGCGCCGCGCCTTGCGCCCGCAGGGCACCGCGCGGGCCCGCTGTGCCGATGCCGGCAGCCTCAAGCATCCAGCGTTGAGAACGCACCGCCATGGCATTGAGCGCGAAGGCGAGCCCGGGATTTCGCCGCGCCGAGCGCATGATCGAGCGGACAGAATCCCTGTAAGGTGCGAGCGCCTCCAGGCGGCGCATCAGGACGTCGAACAGGCGCTCGCGCGCGGGCTCTTCAGCCATGTCGCTGTCGCCGCCGGCGAGGACGACACGGTCGATCTCCTTGATGTGGGCGGCCAAAATCGCGAGCGTCGATCCAAATTCGGCACGGAGCTGCGAAAGCTTGATGCCGGCTTTACCGGCGACTTCGGCCAGCCCGACTTGTTCGAACGAATGATCGGCGAGCAGCGACATCAGTGCATCGATCGCCTTATCGCGGTCGGTAGCCCCTCGCGTTGGGGTTGCGGCCGGACTTCTGCGTAGACGCTTGGACTTGCGGGCCATGACGGCCTCCCGTGGCAAACTCGTCTGCCTGTAAATGTAGGGCCGGAATGAGGACGGTTCTAGGGCGTGCCCTACCCCGCCAGGTCGCGCGACCGGCGCGTGGCGGCGGCGATGGCCTTCGTCATCAGTTCCTCAAGACCGCCAGGTCCCAAAAGCACGTCCACGGCAGCAGCGGTCGTTCCGCCTGGCGAGGTCACATTCTCCCGCAAGGTTGCGGCGCTTAGCTGCGAACGATGCAGCAATTCCCCGGAACCCGCGACGGTGTCATGCGCGAGCCGGGTTGCGAGAGCGGGGGGCAGCCCCGCCGCGATGCCGGCGTTGGCCATTGCTTCCACCAGAAGAAATACGTAGGCGGGCCCCGAGCCGGAAAGTGCCGTCACTGCGTCCATCAGCGTTTCGTCGTTGGCCCATTCCACTTTTCCAATGGCTGAGAGCAGATTGGAGGCGAGCTTGCGCTGGCGTGCGCTCACCATTGGGTTGGCGCAGGCAACCGTAATGCTGCGACCGATCGCGGCCGGTGTGTTCGGCATCGCGCGGACGATCGCCGTCCCCGCCGGAAGTGCGTCCTGCAGAAAGGCAACAGTCCGGCCGGCCATGATCGACAGCGCCAGGGTTGACTTCCCGACGAAGGGCGCGAGCGCCGGCACGGCTTCCGGCGCGTTCTGCGGCTTGACTGCGATCACGACCGCGCTTGCCTCGAAAATTTTTTTGCGGGGATTGATCGTCACGCCGCGCCGCGCCAGCGCCTGGATCGCCTTCGTGGGATGCGGCTCGAGCACGGCGAGCTTGCGCGGGTCAAGTCCGCGCGCGAGCCAGCCCTCGAGCATGGCCGAGCCCATCTTTCCGGCGCCGAGCAGAACGAGGCAGCCGGAAAATCCACGCAGCGGCTTGTCGGCAGGTTTTGCTCGCTTCATGGCGACAATTATATCGCCATTTGCGCCGTTATGCCTCCCCGGATGTTTCGAACATCGCGGCGTCGAGCGCTTCGCGCGCGGTTTTGCCGGCCCAAACCACGAACTGGAAGGCCGTAAAATAGCGTTCGCAGGAATCGAGCGCCGTGCCAAGCAACGCCTCGCACTGCTTGCCTGAGGCTTCGGTGCCACCCGCTAGGACGAGGGCGTGGCGAAACATCACGATGCCCTCGGTCACCCAGTGATCAAAGTGACCGACCCAGAGGCGCTCATTGATCAGCATGATCAGCGCCTGCACTTCCGCACATCGCCGTTCAGGCACCCGCAGGTCAAAGGCACATGCGAGATGCAGCGCTTCGATATCGCCCATCCAGGTATAAGAGAGCTGGTAGTCGGTCCAGCGCCCGGTAACCAGGATTGTGATTTCGTCGTCGCTGGCGCGTTCAAATGACCAGTCGTTGCCGGTCGCGAGCCGCTCCACCACGTCGAGAGGATTGATGCGCGGCTCTTCCGCGTAGCTTGTCAGGGACATGACGTCTCCGCTTTGCCAATTGGAGCGTGAGGAAACGCACGCCACAAACACGCACGACACGGGGATGACCCGAGATGGGGCCCGGACCGGCCTTCGACGCAGGGGTTACGGGATGCCTTGACGGCGAGAGCGAATCACCAAGCGATTCGACTATATCGCGCCTGATTCCGCCCGCCAAAGGCATCGTCAAGTGCCAATCAGCCGTGATTTGCCT